>NZ_JAKJEW010000100.1:0-608 GCF_022705245.1 Candidatus Skiveiella danica
GGGCCACGACATCGCCGTAGAGCGTCACGACGAAGGGTGCGGCGCTGATCGGGAAGGCGTCCGCGAGCCCGGCAAACATCCCGGCCAGATCAGAACCTGCCTGATCCGCCAGAGTCTTTCGCGGCTGCATCGGCCCTGCCATCTCCGTCACGCTTCCCTTGCGCGAGCCTTGGCGAAACGTCACACACTGTCCAACTTTTTTTAACGGCCTGTGACGCTTTTCGCTATACATTGACCGACCGGTCGGCTAATGTCAGGCCAACAAGCAAGACGACTCGGGGAGAAGCACCGACATGGACGCCTTCATCTGCGACGCGGTCAGAACGCCCATCGGGCGTTATGCGGGGGCGCTGGCCGCCGTCCGCGCCGACGATCTCGCCGCGATCCCCCTCACCGCGCTGATGGACCGCAACCCGCAGGTCGATTGGACGAAGGTGGATGACCTGATCTTCGGCTGCGCCAACCAGGCCGGCGAGGACAACCGCAACGTCGGCCGGATGGCCGTGCTGCTGTCGGGGCTGCCGGTCAACGTGCCCGGGACGACGATCAACCGGCTCTGCGGCTCGGGCATGGATGCCATCGGACAGGCGGCGCGGGCGATCCGCGCC
>NZ_JAKJEW010000100.1:618-912 GCF_022705245.1 Candidatus Skiveiella danica
GGGCGGCGTCGAGAGCATGTCGCGGGCGCCGTTCGTTGTCCCCAAGGCCGAGACCGCCTTCAGCCGGGCGAATGCGATCTACGACACCACGATCGGCTGGCGCTTCGTCAATCCGAAGATGAAGAAGGACTGGGGTGTCGACTCGATGCCGCAGACCGCCGACAATGTCGCCGCCAATTTCGGCATCAGCCGGGCCGATCAGGACGCCTTCGCGGCCCGCAGCCAGGCTCGCTGGGCCGCGGCGCAGGAAAAGGGTCTGTTCGCGGAGGAGATCGTGCCGGTGACGATCCCCCA
>NZ_JAKJEW010000101.1:0-891 GCF_022705245.1 Candidatus Skiveiella danica
GTGGTGGCGTTGGGCAACGAGGAGGCGCTGAAGGAGACGCCCCGCCAGTACCTGAACCGCTTGAGCGACCTGATGTTCGTGCTGGCCCGGGTGCTGAACCGCCACCGCAGCGACGGCAGCGTCGGGGACGATGTGTACTGGCGCAGCGAGCGCTTGAAGCAGGGGGCGGCCGAGTGAGCGCAACGGCAGCGCTTGCGGAAGACTCACGAATCCATAGCGCACGGCGACCCCTCCACGCTGGGGAAAGGCACTGTTGATTCAGTTTTTCACCGCGGGTGCTCGCCTAGCCCCTGATTAACGCGCTCGCTCATCCAGCGCAGCAGATCGATCCACATCTGGCGCATCTCGGCATTCAGCGGCGTGCGCTGGGCGTTCGGCAGCTCCACCGTCACCACCGGCACGCCCTTGTGCACGCCGCCGTAGTTGCCCAGCGAGCCCGGATAGATGCCGACCTGGTCGAGGTACAACCGTCCCAGACGCGCCGGCGGCACGGTGGGGCCGTCGAAATCCAGCACGCCGAAGGGCGCGTGGATGCTGACGATCAGGTGCGGCTTGAAGCGCGCCATCTCGTCGTGCAGGTAGCGGCTCTCCGGCTCGGACAACGGGCGAGGGCCGGGCCAGCGGCGCGGGTCCTTGCGGGTGCGCTTTTCCCAGTAGAAGGGCGCTTCGCGGTCCCAGCGCGGGGTGGGAAAGTTGCGGTTCAGGTGGACGCCGTTGGCGTTGACCCGCCGCGGGGGACGCGCCGTCAGGCCGTCCGGGTTCAGCGCGGGAATGAAGCGCCAGTGCACCGGCTGCGGCAGATCCATCGGCTGGCTCTGTGCCAGGGCGAGCCAGTGCAGGGCGACCGAGGTCGATGACAGCTCGTCACCATGCATGCCGCCGAGCACCAGC
>NZ_JAKJEW010000102.1:0-889 GCF_022705245.1 Candidatus Skiveiella danica
AAGACCACACTGTTCAACCTGATCACGGGCCTAGTCAAGCCGTCTGCAGGGGAAGTGCGCATTCAAGGCCAAGCCGCGACGGGGCTCGATCCGCATCGGGTGGCATCCTTGGGAGTAGCACGCACCTTCCAGCACATCCGCCTGTTCGAAACACAGTCAGTGCTCGAAAACGTCCTGGCAGGCTGTCATCTGCAGGGGCGCGGCAACGTTCTCGGAGCGTTAGCGCGATCGACCGCGCACGCGAACCAGGAAGCGCAGGCAGTCGCCCGGGCTCGGGAAGCCCTGGCCTTGGTCGATACATCGCTCCTGACGCGCGAAGCTTCGCTGGTCCGCCATCTGTCGTACCCCGACCGTCGCCGAGTTGAGGTAGCCCGCGCCATCGCAACAGGCGCTAAGCTGCTGCTGCTGGACGAACCGGCTGCCGGAATGACTCCCGAGGAGATCACGACGATGGTAGACGAAATAGTAGCCCTTCGCGACCAAGGCTACACAATCGTCGTCATCGAACACCACATGGACCTCATAGCTGCAGCATGCGACCGAGTGATAGCGATCGACCACGGCGAAGTGATAGCCGCCGGCGCTCCGCCTGACGTAGCCGCAGATCCCGAGGTAATCCGCGCTTATCTGGGCTCGGCGAAGACAGCATCCGCGCCGATTTCTGTCGGCGCCGATACCGGCGTCGAGCCAGCGTCCCAGCCTTCGCGGCCGATGCCGCCACAGCCCATGTCGGCGCCGCCGCCCGAGGCGCGCACATCTCGAGCCGCGCCCATCCTGGAGCTGGCCGGTGTGCACGCGTCCTACGGCCCGGCTGAAGTCCTGCAAGGAATCGACATTGAGGTCCGCCCGGGCGAGGTCGTCGCGCTGCTCGGAGCGAACGCGGCCGGCA
>NZ_JAKJEW010000103.1:0-888 GCF_022705245.1 Candidatus Skiveiella danica
AAGCGCAGCACCGCGGCGCCCGCCAGCAGCGCCACCCACTCGTCGCCAGCCTGGTCGTACCACTCGCCGGGCGCGCTCGCATGGCCGTGCGAGACGATGCGCTCGACACGGCAGCGCGGATTGGCGAACAGGGTCTGGAAGATCTCGCCGCCTGCGGGCGGCGGCAGCGCGGCGAAGAGATTGCCGCGCCCGGCAGCCTGGATCTCGGCGCTCATTCCCCGCTCACGAAACGATGTACGCCGCCGAACCGGTCGACAGCAGCTTGCCGTCGGCGTCGAGGAAGCTCATCCGCGTCGACGCGACGCGCGAACCCAGGCGCAGGACCTCGGCTTCCATGCGGAAGGATTCGCCGATACCGGGGCGCAGGTAGTCGATGCGCAGGTCGATGGTGCCGAGCTTCGAGAAGCGGTGCAGGCGCTGGAAGGGCGGTTCGTCGAGGTGGCGGGCGCCGATCGCGGCCATCACCGCGAGACCGCCCATGGCGTCGAGGCAGGCGGCGATCACGCCGCCGTGGATGCGGTTATGCACGAAATGGCCGACGAGCTCGTGGCGCATCGCGATGCGGCCATGCACGCGCTCGCCGCCGATGTCGTCGATCTGCAGGCCGAGCAGCGCGTTGAAGGCGATCTTCTGCTCGAAGATCTCGCGGATGCCGGCGATGAACTCCGGCTCGAACTGCACCGGCAGCTCCGCCGGGGTGGAGTGTTTCGGCATGGATGCATGCTCCCTTGCAAGAAATGGCGCAGCCCCGGGCGTGGCGGGCACGCACCGGGGCCACGGGCAGGCTTGCGGGCGCGGATGCGCGCCGCAGCCTGCAGCGCCCCGCAGGGCGCGAGGCAACGATCAGGCGCGCGGCACCGGCACGCCGGGCGTCACGCACAGCGAATG
>NZ_JAKJEW010000104.1:0-251 GCF_022705245.1 Candidatus Skiveiella danica
CGACAGCCTGCGGGTCACCAGAACCGGCGTCGCCCGGGGCACCCAGGACCTGCGCGACATCCCGCAATCAGTCACGGTGATCACCGAAAAGCTGATGGACGACCGCAACCTGGACACGCTGAAGCAGGCCTTGCAGTACACCGCCGGCATCTCGTTTCTGGCGGCCGAGGGCGGCGAAGAAGACATCCGGCTGCGCGGCTACTCGCTGCAAGCCACCGGCGACATCTTCGTGGACGTGCTGCGCGATCCGG
>NZ_JAKJEW010000104.1:294-575 GCF_022705245.1 Candidatus Skiveiella danica
CTGTTCGGGCGCGGATCCACCGGTGGCGCGGTCAACCAGGTCAGCAAGGTGCCGCGCCTGATGGACGAGAATCAGGTCGACATCACGGTGGGCAGCCACAACTTCGTGCGCATCACCGGCGACTTCAACGCCCACGTCGGCGAGAACGCGGCGCTGCGCGTGAACGTGATGGGCAACACGGCCAGCAACGACGGCGCCGGCAACAGCATCCGCAAGGGTGGCATCGCCGGGTCTTACCGCTGGGGCGTGGGCGAGCGCGACGAGTTCACCGCCGCCCTGTT
>NZ_JAKJEW010000104.1:585-872 GCF_022705245.1 Candidatus Skiveiella danica
GGCCTGCCCTGGATCCGGCCCACCGCCAGCTCGGCGGTCACCGACACCCGCATGCTGCCGCTGGACCCGAGCAATTACTACGGCATGGCCAGCGACACCAATCAGGGCAGCGCCGGCTACGGCACCTTGTCGCACCAGCGCCGCCTTGACGACGGTGGGCTGATCAAGTCCCAGTTCCGCGTGGGCAACTACGAGCGTGACCAGCGCGCGAGCACGATCCGCCTGTGCCAGGGAACCACGAACCCGAACACCGGTGTGTACACACCGAATGCGAGTTGCCCGACCAC
>NZ_JAKJEW010000105.1:0-867 GCF_022705245.1 Candidatus Skiveiella danica
CGCCTTTCGTGTGGCCAGTGGGCTCGACTCGATGGTGCTGGGCGAACCCCAGATCCTGGGCCAGCTGAAGGACGCCGTGCGTGCCGCCGAGGATGCAGGTGCCCTGGGGACCACGCTGAACCAGATGTTCCAGCGCAGTTTCGCGGTGGCCAAGGAAGTGCGCACCTCGACCGAGATCGGCGCGCATTCCATCAGCATGGCGGCCGCCGCGGTGCGCCTGGCCGGCCAGTTGTTCGAAGACCTGGGCTCAGTCAAGGTGCTGTTTGTCGGCGCCGGCGAGATGATCGAACTGGCCGCCACGCACTTCGCCGCGAAGAACCCCAAGTCCATCGCCATTGCGAACCGCACGCTGGAGCGCGGCGAGAAGCTGGCCGTGCGCTTCGGTGGCGAAGTCATGCGCCTGGCCGACCTGCCCGAGCGCCTGCACGAATTCGATGCCGTGGTCAGCTGCACCGCCAGCACCCTGCCGATCATCGGCCTGGGTGCGGTGGAGCGTGCCCTGAAGAAACGGCGCCATCGCCCGATGTTCATGGTCGATCTGGCCGTGCCGCGTGACATCGAGCCAGAAGTCAAGGCACTGGAGGATATCTACCTCTACACCGTGGACGATCTGGCCAGCGTGGTGCAAACGGCGCAAGCCAACCGGCAGGCCGCCGTGGCGCAGGCCGAGGCGATCATCGACGCGGGCGTGCTGAGTTTCATGCACTGGATGGTGCAACGCGACCCGGTGCATGGCGTGGTGCCGCTGATCCAGCAGCTAAACGCCCAGGCCGACGAATGGCGCGCGGCGGAGATCGCCCGCGCGCGCAAACGTCTGGCCAAGGGCGAGGATCTGGACGCGGTGCTGGAAGCCCTCTCCCGCGGCCT
>NZ_JAKJEW010000106.1:0-321 GCF_022705245.1 Candidatus Skiveiella danica
CCGGGCTGAAGTCTGTGGCGCTGGCTGCCCAGTCGATTATCGCGGGGGATGCCGAGATTGTGGTCGCGGGCGGAACTGAGAACATGAACCTCGCTCCGTACATGCTCGACAAGGCGCGGACGGGATACCGCATGGGCCACGGCCAGCTGATCGACTCGATGATCCACGACGGCCTCTGGTGTATCTTCGGCGACACGCATATGGGTATCACTGCGGAGAACCTGGCTGAGCAGTACGGCATTTCCCGCGCGGAGCAGGACGAGTTCGCCGCGGCCAGCCAGGCCAAGGCAGCGGCGGCCATCGAGTCCGGCAGGTTCGCCG
>NZ_JAKJEW010000106.1:333-862 GCF_022705245.1 Candidatus Skiveiella danica
TCAGCGCAAGGGCGACCCGCTCAAGTTCGACAAGGACGAGCACGTCAGGCCGGGTACGACAGTCGAGTCGCTCGCGAAACTAAGGCCCGCCTTCAAAAAGGACGGGACGGTTACTGCGGGCAACGCGTCCGGCATCAACGACGGCGCTGCAGCGGTAGTAGTCATGTCGGCTGATCGGGCGAAAGCAATGGGTCTGGCACCGATCGCGAAGGTCAGAGCGTATGCTTCCGCCGGGGTGGATCCGAGCGTGATGGGGATTGGCCCTGTGCCCGCCACGCGGAAGGCGCTGGCCAAGGCGGGGCTGACGATTGAGGACATAGGGTTGATCGAGGCCAATGAGGCGTTCGCCTCGCAGTCGCTGGCCGTCGGGCGCGACCTGGGCTGGGATCCCGCTGTTGTCAACGTGAACGGCGGAGCGATTGCTCTTGGCCATCCCATAGGCGCCAGCGGGGCGAGGATCCTGGTCACATTGGTTCACGAGATGCAGAAGAGAGACGTCAAGTATGGACTGGCCACTTTGTGCATCGGC
>NZ_JAKJEW010000107.1:0-858 GCF_022705245.1 Candidatus Skiveiella danica
GGCTTCGAGCGCGTCGCACAGGCGCATCAGTTCTTCGACGCGGGTGACGATGCGGGATTGTTCGGCGAGGGGTGGCAGCGCAATCTTCAACGCGGCTGACTTGGCGAGATAGAGGCAAGGTTGAGCACTTTGTTTAACTTCGCCCCAAATCTCACGCTGCGTAGCTGGCGACATTAAATGGCACGCAAGGAAGTCTGGCATCACCCCGGATTGAGCGGGTCGAAGCACTGTCACACTTCGAACAAGGACCATCTCAACAGCTTCTCGCAAAACGCACAGTCGCCCGAGCGTGGCGCCAACAGACACCATTAAGACGTCACCCACGGCAGGTTTGCATCTTTGCCAGCACTTCTGAGCAATATCCAGCGGCACAAAATCCGTAACTCGGTAGTCCATGACCTCGTGGCGCACATTTTTGGCAGTAACCAATGGAATAGCGCTTTGGTCATCGCATCGCTGCGGAGTCGCATGTTCACCATCGGTAACCAAAGTGCAAATATCTGCGACCCTTGTCCAACACCAGCCGCGCGGGAGTTCGAACGGCTGTTCGTCCTCCGCAATCTCCGCCAGCGGCTTGTCCCGCCGGATCTTCCCCTCGGCGATCAGCCGGTCCTTCTCCGCCCGGATCTTCTTCAGCAGCTCTCTCGCCGGCTCGTCCTCCGGGTCTTGCGGCACCAGTTTGCCCTGCACAGCCAGGGTCAGGATCAGTTCACGCAGACGCGCCACGCCGCCGGGGGCGGTGGCCAACAGGTCTAAATTTGATAGCAACATGTGACCATTCAACGCTGGGAAGCCAGTGATTTGGCCAATATTTGCTTCAATTCGTCGCGCAGCGCCTGCGCCTCGCCCTGCAGGCGG
>NZ_JAKJEW010000108.1:0-531 GCF_022705245.1 Candidatus Skiveiella danica
CCGGGAGTTGTCGGCCAAGGTGTTCGCTGGACAGTGCCGCCTGATCGAGCTGGGCTTTCGGCAAGGGGGGCCCGCTGGCTATGGCCTGCGACGTGTGCTGGTCGATCAGTCCGGCACGCTCAAGGGCGAACTGGCTCGCGGCGAGCACAAGAGCCTGCAAACCGACCGCGTCATCCTGCAGCCGGGGCCCGACGACGAAGTCGCCGTCGTCAACCAGATCTACCGCTGGTTCGTCACGGACAACCTGACCGAGCTGGAGATCGCCGAACGGCTCAACACGCAAAACATCCGGACGGGATTGGACACGAGCGACCATTCGCGAAGTGTTGTCCAACGAGAAATACATCGGCAACAACATCTACAACCGGCGATCCTTCAAACTCAAGAAGCACCGTGTGGTCAACAGCCCAGAGATGTGGATCAAGAAGGAAGGCGCGTTCGAGGGCATCGTGCCACCGGAACTCTTCTATACGGCGCAGGGCATCTTGCGCGCAAGGGCACATCGGTACAGCGACGAGGAGTTGATCGAGA
>NZ_JAKJEW010000108.1:541-818 GCF_022705245.1 Candidatus Skiveiella danica
CTGGCCTGATCATCGATGAAGCTGAAGGCATGCCATCGTCAGCGGCCTACGCGCATCGTTTCGGCAGTCTGATTCGCGCGTACCAGACGGTGGGCTTCACTCCGGATCGGGACTACCAGTATTTGGAGGCGAATCAGTTCCTGCGCCGACTACACCCGGAGATCGTCGGCCAGACTGAACGGATGATCGCCGAGGTGGGCGGCATGGTGGAACGCGATCCGGCCACCGACCTCCTCACCGTGAATCGCGAGTTCACCGTTTCACTGGTGCTGGCGCG
>NZ_JAKJEW010000109.1:0-487 GCF_022705245.1 Candidatus Skiveiella danica
GGCATGCGGCAGCGCGGTGCGGGCGCGGGCCAGCAGGGCCTCGTCGATCGGCGAGGCGCCATACAGCACGCATTGCAGGCTGCTGGTGTCGAACTCGGCAAAGCGCGGGTGCTCGACCAGGCGCTTGAGCATGGTGGGCACCAGGAAGGTCTCGGTGCCGCGCTCGTCGGCGATGGCCTGCAGCACCGGCAGTTCATCAAAGCCCGGCAGCACCACCTGCCGCGCCAGCCGCTGCACCAGCTGCAGCACCAGGATGCCCACGCTGTCGATCGGCCGCGTGGCGGCCAGGTTGGCCGACAGCGCGTTGGTCACCAGGTTGGCATGGCTGTGCATCACGCCCTTGGGCCGGCCGGTGGTGCCGCCGGTGTACATCACCGCGGCCAGGTCGCTGCCGCTGCGCCGGGCATCGGCCACCGGGGTGGCGGCGGCCACCAGGATCGGGCCGTCGATGAAGCCATCCGGCGCCGGACCATCGCCCCAGTGCACC
>NZ_JAKJEW010000109.1:497-783 GCF_022705245.1 Candidatus Skiveiella danica
AGCAAGATGCGCGTATCGCAGTCGTCCAACGAATAGGCAATCTCGGCCGCGCTCCAGCGCAGGTTGACCGGGTTGACCACGCCGCCGGCCCACCACACGGCATGGAAGAACACCACGTAGAGGTCGCTGTTCATGCCCAGCATGCCGACCCGGTCGCCGGGCTGCAGGCCCAGCTGCTGCAGCACTGCGGCCAGGCGCGCCACGCGGTCGGTGAAGGCCGCCCAGGTCCAGCGACGGCCGGCACAGGCCAGCGCCTCGGCCTGCGGGCATTCGATCAGCGCCTTGT
>NZ_JAKJEW010000010.1:0-117841 GCF_022705245.1 Candidatus Skiveiella danica
GATGGACCTTGTGGGCGGCGTGAAAAGCGTGGTGGTCCTGATGGAACACGTGGCGAAGAAGAAGGACGGCGGCTTCGACCTGAAGATCCTGCCCAAATGCACCCTGCCGCTGACCGGCGTGGGCGTGGTGGACCGCATCATCACCGACCTGGCCGTGATGGACATCACCCCGCACGGCCTGAAAGTGGTGGAGATGGCGCCCGGCGTGACCGACGAGGAGCTGCAGAGCAAGACCGGCGTGCCGCTGCTCTGATCGAGCCGCCCCATCGCCCGGCCGGTTCGGGCACAGGCCGTCCACCATCGCCTGGTGGGCGGCCTTTTCGCCTTCTGGAGGGACCTCTCCAATGACCGGGAAATTGATGCAGGTCAGTTGAATTCGTCCCAACGCACGTAACATGATGTTTCAAAGTGGGTGCTCCTGCGACTGAAGGCCACATAAACAGCGCGGCGAGGGCAGAAACAGAAGGGTTTTTCCATGCAACTGTCAGAAGTCACGCTTTCGGGTTTTCCGGCCAGCGCCTCTTCGGAGCCGCTGCCGGTGCAGTCCCTGGCGCAGCTGCTGGCCGTTCGGGAACTGCAGCGCCATCAGCCCGTCATCAGCCTGCGCCAGGCGCTCGAACAGATGGGCTATGTCGATGCCGCGACCCTGGATCGGATCCAGGCGGAAAACCCGGACTATCTGCGCAGCCAGTCGGCCGAGCTGGTGCGGCGCATGCTGCTCACGTCCGATGACCTTGAGCATGCGCTGGCCCGCATGGCGGGCATCCCCGAGGTGGACACGGTGCGGTTTGCCATATTGCCCGAGGCGTTCCAGGCCCTGCGGGTGCGCGACGCCCGACTGAACGGCGTGGTGCCGTTGGGCATGGCCGAGGACCGCTTCTTCGTGGCCTCTTGCACGCCGACGGACGAGGAGGTGCGCCGGCACCTGTGCGAACTGACCGGGCGCAGCGTCACTCTGGTCTGGGCCAGCCGCGCGTCCATCCAGGCCCGGCTCGACCTTCAGGAAAGCGTCGGTGCCGCTGGGGGCCGTTCATTGCCGCCGCTGGCCATGCCAGCGCATCCCGTGGGCGCCGGCGCCTCAGCCAAGGCGCACGGGGCAGATATCGAGACGCTGGTGTCGCAGGCGCTGATCGAGATGTCGGAGGGCCAGGAGCACGAAGAGGCCGCCTCGGCGAGTGAAACCTCGGGCATGGTGCGCATGGTCAAGAAGATGATCGACGACGCGCTGGCCCTGGACGCTTCCGACATTCACATCGAGACCAACCCGGGCGAGCAGATCACCCTGATCCGTTTTCGCCGCGACGGCGACCTTGAACCCTATCTGCGCCTGCCGGCGAGGTTGCGGGCGCCGCTGGTGTCGCGCATCAAGATCATGTCGCGGCTGGATATCGCGGAGCGGCGCCGACCGCAGGACGGCAAGATCAACTTTGCCGAGTTTGGCGGGCCCAAGCTGGAGCTGCGCGTCGCCGTCATGCCCACCCACGACGGACTGGAAGATGTGGTATTGCGCCTGCTGGCCACGACCAAGCCCATTCCACTGGTCAAGCTGGGTCTGCAGCCGCGTGACGAAGACACGTTCAAGCGCCTGTCGGGCCATTCGTTCGGCCTGATCCTGGCCGCCGGGCCGACCGGCTCCGGCAAGACCACCACGCTGCATTCCATGTTGGCCGAGGTCAACACCGGCGAGCGCAAGATCTGGACGGCCGAGGACCCGATCGAGATCACACAACCTGGCCTGCGCCAGGTGCAGGTGAATCCCAAGATCGGGGTGACCTTCGCCGCCGCCATGCGCGGATTTCTGCGCGCCGACCCGGACATCATCATGATCGGCGAAATCCGCGACCCCGAGACGGCCAAGATCGCGATCGAGGCGTCCCTGACCGGCCACCTCGTGCTGTCCACGCTGCACACCAACAGCGCCTCGGAAAGCGTGGTGCGGCTGCTGGACCTGGGCATGGATCCGATGAATTTCGCCGACTCGCTGGTCGGCATCGTGGCGCAGCGACTGGTGCGTGCACTGTGTCCGCACTGCGCGACGCCGCACCGTCTGGGCCCCGGGCAATTCGACCGCCTGCTTGCCGAATACATCGATCGCTCCAGCCTGACTCCGGCCGAAGGGCAACGCCGCCTGCTTGCGGCAGCGGGGATCGAATCGCCCGAGCAGGTCCTCGTGCACACCGCCACCGGATGCGAGAAATGCAGCGGCAAGGGTTACAAGGGCCGCATGGGGATCTACGAGATTTTCGAAAACAACCCGGCCATCCGCGAACTCATCCAACGCCATGCACGACCGAGCGAGCTGTTTGAGGCGGCCATCGCTTCGGGCATGCGCAGCCTGCGCCACGACGCACTGGAAAAGCTGGTCCAGGGCAAGATCGACGTGCGTCAGGCCCGAGTGGCCTATATCTAGCGCCCGCGCGGTCACGCCCGAGCGTGATGGCTGATTCGGCCCGGCTCCAGGCCGGAGCGCTTCACGGCGTATCGTCGGCCAGGCGGGCCGGATAGCCGGTGATGACCTGGATGTCGCGGTACAGCGGCTGCAGGCGCCGGTACATGCGGCAATAGACGCGCCGGTACAGCCGGTCGTAGGTGCGGGCATGCTCGGGCTGCGGCTCAAACACCGCGCCGATGCGTGTCATCCGGGCCACTGCGGTGGCGAAATCGGGGTGGAGCTTCAGGCTCACGGCGGCCAGCATGGCGGCACCCAGGCCGCTGGTCTCGTACAGGTGCGGGCGCTCGCACGGCAGGTTGAAGATGTTGGCGGTGATCTGCATCGCCGCGTCGCTCTGCGAGCCGCCCCCCGACACGCGCAGCCGAGTGATGCGCCGGCCGCTACGGCGCTCGATGCGCTCGCGGGCCTCGCGCAGCGCGTAGGCCAGCCCCTCCAGGATCGCGCGGTACAGGTGCGCGCGGTTGTGCACGTCGCCAAAGCCGATGATCGCGCCCTTGGCCTCGGGGCCGGGCACCTTGATGCCGGGGTTCCAGAACGGCTGCAGCATCAGGCCCAGCGAGCCCGGCGGCACCGCGTTCACCAGCTCGTCGAACAGCGTCTCCGGCGCCACGCCGCGCTGCAGCGCCAGTTGCCGCTCGAACAGGCCGAACTGCTCCTTGAACCAGCTCACCATCCAGAAGCCGCGCGTGATCTGGATTTCGGTGTTGTAGTGGCCCGGCACCGCCGAGGGGTAGGGCGGCACGAAGCGGGTCGCCTCGACATAGCGGGGCGTGGTGGTGTTGATGGTGGCCGTCGTGCCGTAGGACAGGCAGGCGATTTCCGGCGTCAGGCAGCCCGCGCCGATCACCTCGCAGGCCTTGTCGGCCGCGCCCGCGATCACCGGCAGGCCCTGCGGAATGCCGGTGTCCTGCGCCACACGCGCGTCCACCTCGCCGATCACCGTGCCGGCCGGCACCAGCTCGGGCAGCATGCTGCGGCGGATCGGCAGGGCCTGCCACTTCCAGTCCCAGGGCGAGGCCCAGCGGCCCCGGCGGTAGTCGAAGGGCACATAGCCCACCTGCGACGCCACCGAGTCCACGAAGCGGCCGGTGAAGCGGTAGTTCAGGTAGCCCGACAGCAGCAGGTAATGGGCGGTTCGGGCCCAGAGTTCAGGCTGGTGCTGCGCGATCCAGTTGGCTTCGGCCTCTTTCTGGAAGAAGCGCACCGTGTTGCGCATGCCGATGGCGCGCAGTGCCGCGTCCCACCACCAGCGCAGCGGCGGGATCGCCGTGGCCCGTCGCTGGTCGAGCCAGATCATGGCCGGGCGCAAGGGCTGGCCGTCGGCATCCAGTGCGACGGTGGTGCCGCGCTGGGTGGTGATGACCACGCCACGGACGGCTTCTTTTGGCACCCGGGTGTGGGCCCACAGCAGCTGGCAGGCCTCGCACAGGCTGCGCCAGAAGGCCTCGGGGTCGTTTTCCAGCCAGCCCGGCTGCGGCGACTGGTAGGTGTCGATGGCGACCTGGGCTTTGTCCAGCAGGTGGCCGTCCAGGTCGAACAGCAGGGCGCGCACGCTCTGGGTGCCGTTGTCGATGGCCAGGATGCAGGGGACGGTCATGGTGCGGTGCGCTCCCAGGCTGTCCGGTGCGTGGGCCGGTTAATGGCGCCGGCGAGCGGCGACGCGGCCGCAGGGCACCGGCCATTGCATCTGCGCATCGATGTCTCCATGCTGTAGGTTCTGTGCGCACTGTAGTGCAAGTCCAGCGAGGGGCCGCGCCAGCGCGCCGCGGATTGCGCCTACCATGCGGCCAACGAAATCCAAGGAAGCGAGGCACCCATGCCCATTCGACGAATCCTTCATGGCCTGATCGTTGTGGCGGCGGCCTGCGCGGGCGCAGACGCTGCCGGTGCGGCCGAGCTCAAGGTGCTGACCGCGGGGGCCTTCAAGCCCGTCGTGGCGGCGTTGGCGCCAGTGTTCGAGGGTCAGACCGGGCACACGGTGCGCATCGAGAACGACACGGCCGGCGCGCTGGCGCGGCGCATTGGCAACGGCGAAGCTTTCGATGTCGTGGTGTTGACGCCGGCAGCAATGGAACTGCTGGAGCAGGCCGGGCGGGTGGCACGCGGCTCGTCCGTGCGGCTGGCGCGGGTGGCCATCGGCGTGGCGGTGAAGCAGGGTGCGCCGCTGCCTGCGATCGGGAGCGAGTCGGACTTTCGCCAAGCCTTGCTGGCGGCGCGGGCCGTGGCGTATATCGACCCTGCGGCGGGCGGCTCCAGCGGCATCTACCTGACCCAGCTGTTCCAGCGCATGGGCATCGCGGCGCAGATCGCGCCCAAGGCGGTGCTGGTACCCGGCGGTCTGGTCGCGCAGCGCCTGGTCAGCGGCGAGGCCGACCTCGCCTTGCACCAGATCAGCGAGATTCTGGCGGTGCCGGGCGTCACGCTGGTCGGCCCCATCCCGGCCGTGGTCCAGAACTACACCGTGTACGCGGGCGGCCTGGCGGCCACCTCGGCCGATCTGCCGGCCGCAAGAGCCTTTCTGGAACTGCTGGCCGGAGAACGCGCGAAGACGGTGCTGAAGGACAAAGGCATGGAGGCGCCCTGAGGGCCTTCCGAGCCGCCGGTGCGCAGTCCTGGCGCCGCTGCGTGCTGGTATAAAACCGCGAAAGCCCCAATTTGAAAGCCCGCCATGCTCCAACTGCGCCCCAGCTGCGAATGCTGCGACAAGCTCCTGCCGCCGGACTCGACCGAGGCCCGCATCTGCTCGTTCGAATGCACCTTCTGCGCGACCTGCGCCGACACTGTGCTGCACGGTGCCTGCCCCAACTGCGGCGGCGAGCTGCTGGCCCGCCCGCGCCGGCCGGCGTCCAAGCTGGCGGCCAACCCGGCCTCCACCGAGCGGGTCTACAAGCCCGCGGGCTGCGCCAGCCCCGCCTGACGCCTACTGCCGCTCGCCCGCTGCACGACCATGGACCTGCTGCACCGGCTGGCGCCCCCGCACGCGGTGCTGGCGCCGGCGCTGTGGGCCATCGCCTTCTACGGCGTGCGCTACCTCGCGATGGCGGGGCTGGCCTGGCGGGTGGCGCGCCCGACGGCCGCTGGCGGCTGGGGCCGGCCCCATGCCAACGCCCCGGCCACCTTCGACGTGCGCCGCCACCTGCGGCGCGAGCTGGGTTATTCGCTGCTCACGCTGGCGGTGTTCGGGCTGGTCAACGCGGCCCTGTATGGCTGGGGCTTCATCCACGCCAGCCGGCTGTACTACCGCGTGGCGGACTACCCCACCTGGTGGTTCTGGCTCAGCATTGCGGTGATGCTAGTGCTGCACGACACCCTGTTTTACTGGCTGCACCGCGCCATGCATTGGCCGGTGCTGTTCGGGCCGATGCACCGGGTGCACCACCGCTCCATCCACCCCACGTCCTTTGCGGCCTACAGCTTTCACCCGCTGGAGGCGGTGGGCGAGGCGCTGATCGTCACCGCCATCATCTACCTGGTGCCGGTGCATCCGCTGGCCTTTGTGATCTTCCAGACGATCTCCACCGCCTACAACGTGTACGGCCACTGCGGACGCGAGTTCTGGCCACGTGGCATGGCGTCGCATTGGCTGGGGCGCTGGATCAATACCTCCACCGCGCACGCGGCGCACCACGGGCGGGGGCGTTTCAACTACGGGCTGTACTTCCTGTTCTGGGACCGCTGGATGGGCACGCTGGACCCGGACTACGGGCGGGCCGCACCGCGCGAGGCCCTGGCACCGGGGCAGGCGCTCACCGGATAGTTATCAAGTTCGATAGCAGACAATCACCATTCCACGCTGGGATGGTGCCATTTTGATTCAATAGTGACTCTGGGAAAGCCGTCTGGGCGCCGTGCGGGCCGCTGCGAGGCAGCTTCAGCAGCCCAGCTGGTCTGCCAGCGCTGTCAGGCTCGCCGCGTGCAGGTGGTTTCCGGGTTGGGGCGAGACGTCCTTGACGTGCGCGGCGCCGAATTCCAGCGGGCGCTCAATGTAGGCGCTGCGCAGGCCGCACCCGCGGGCGCCTTCCAGGTCGTCGTGGTGCGCGGCCACCAGCATCACCTGCTCGGGCCGCAGATCGAACACCCGGGCCACGCCCAGGTAGGTGGCCGGGTCGGGCTTGTAGGCGCGGAACACCTCGGCGCTCAGAATGCAGTCCCAGGGCAGGCCGGCGCGCTTGGCCATGTCGGTCAGCAGGCCGATGTTGCCGTTGGACAGCGTGGTGATCGTGAAACGGCGCTTCAGCCGCGTGAGGCCTTCGACGCTGTCGGGCCAGGCGTCCAGCCGGTGCCAGACGCGGTTCAGGTGTCGGCGCTGGGCGTCGTCCAGATGCGCCAGTCCGAAACGCGGCAGGATGTCGTCCAGGATCAGCCGGTGCAGGTCGTCGATGAGCGTCCAGCCCAGCTCGCCGGAACGCACGCGCGCCATGGCGGGCTGGTAGCCGGCGCGCCAGGCGCGGGCAAAGGCATCGCCGTCCACGCCGGGGTGCAGCGCCTGCACCTCGCGGCAGATGCTGCCGTGCCAGTCCACCACGGTGCCGAAGATGTCGAAGGCCAGCACCTGCACGGTCTCGGCCAGGGGGTGGGGCGGGGTCATGGCGGTTTCTCCTGCTGCGCGGCTGCGGCGGCGGCGCGCAGCTTGTCTTTCTTGCTGGGGCGCCGGCCCTTGATGCCACCAGTTGGCGCGGCGGGTGTTGTCGATCCGGTGGGCGTGGCCTCGGACGCTGAAGCCTGGGGCTCGAAACCGGCGATCACCTCACGCGGCACCGGGATGCCCTGGCGCTTTTCGATCAGGCGGAAGTGCGCCTCCTGCGCCGGGCTGACGAAGCTGACCGCCAGCCCGCTCTCACCGGCACGCCCGGTGCGGCCGATGCGGTGCACGTGGTCGATGGGGGAGCGTGGGAGGTCGAAGTTCACCACCACCGGCAGCTGCGCGATGTCGATGCCCCGGCCGGCCAGGTCGGTGGAGACCACCACCTGCACGCGCCGCGCCTTGAAATCGGCCAGCACCTGGTTGCGCTTGCCCTGGCTCAGCAGGCCGTGGAAGGGCTCGGCGCTCAGGCCCGCGCGGCGCAGCTTGTCGGCCACCTGTTCGGCGGCGTACTTGGTGGCCACGAACACCAGCGCGCGCTCCCAGCCGTGCTGCGTGATCAGGTGGCGCAGCAGCTGGGTGCGTCGGGGCGCGTCCACCGCGATGGCGCGCTGGGTGATGTCGGGGCGGTCCGCCGGCTCGGCGGCGATGGCGATGCGCACCGGCTCGCGCAGCAGCTGGCCGGCCAGGGCCTGCACCGCCGGCGCAAAGGTGGCCGAGAAGAACAGGTTCTGCCGGCGCGCCGGCAGCAGCGCCAGGATGCGCGCCAGCTCCTCTGCAAAGCCCAGGTCCAGAAGCCGGTCGGCCTCGTCAAGCACCAGCGTGGCCACTGCATCCAGGCGGATCGCGTGCTGGTCGATCAGGTCCAGCAGGCGCCCCGGCGTGGCGACCACGATCTCCGCGCCGCCGCGCAGGTGCAGCATCTGCGGGTTGATCGACATCCCGCCGAAAACAATCGCCGCCTTCAGCCTCCGCGGCAGCGCGGGCACCAGTGCGCGCACCGTCTCGCCCACCTGCGTGGCCAGCTCGCGCGTGGGCACCAGCACCAGCACGCGGGTGCGTCGGGGCGTCTGGGGCGGCTCGTCGCCGAGTTGCTGCAGCAACGGCAGCACAAACGCCGCCGTCTTGCCGGAGCCGGTCTGCGCGGTGCCCAGCACATCGCGCCCGCGCAAGACCTCCGGAACAGCGGCCGACTGGATGGGGGTGGGCTGGTGCAGGCCCAGCGCGGCGGCGGCGCGCGCCAGGGCCGGGGCGAGTCCGAGTTCAACAAAAGGCATGGGCCAGTTTAAGCTCCCGCGCTGAAGCCCAGCCCAAGAACTTGCGGAGCCGCGCCATGAACGATCCAACCCCAACCGTGCCGCCCTTTGGCGTGGTGCTGACCACCCTGCCCGACGAAGCCGGCGCCGAAGCCCTGGCGCGCCAGATCGTGGACGCCGGCCTGGGCGCGTGTGCGCAGCTGCAGCCCATCCGCAGCGTCTACCGCTGGAAGGGCGAGACCTGCGCCGAGCCCGAATGGCGCCTGGTCATCAAGACCCGCGCCGACCGCTACCCGGCGCTGGAAGCCTTCATCCGCGCCCGCCACCCCTACGCGCTGCCGCAGATCGTGATGCTGCCGATCACGGCCGGCGCACCGGACTACCTGCAGTGGGTGGCCGAGGGCTCGGCCGGGGCAGAATGAACGCTCCAGAGCACCCTTGGGGGGACCGACCATGAACGCACCCGTGCCAACGCCTGCCGTGAACGGGCCTCCTGACGCCATCGCCGAGCGGCTGCAGGCCGTGTTCGACGCCCACGGCGGCACCGTGCGCTGGCAGGCGGTGGAGCGCATTGAAGCCCGGTTGTCTTCCGGCGGATTGGCCTTCATCTCCAAGTTCCAGGCCTCGGCCTTGAAAGGCCTGAGGGCCACGGTCTGGCCGCATGAGCCGCGCGTGGAACTGGGCGGCTTCGGCCAGCCGGGCGGGCGCGGCCTCTGGACGCCCGACGAGGTGCAGCTGGTCGATGCCGCCGGCACGGTGGTCGCACGGCGCAGCCAGCCGCGCGCGGCCCTGTTCACCTGGCCCAAGCGCCTGGGCTGGGACCGGCTCGACATCCTCTACTTCGCCGGCTACGCGCTGTGGAACTACCTGAGCTTTCCGCTCCTGCTGGCCCTGCCCGGTGTGCGCGTGACCGGCGTGGAGCCCGGGCGGCCCGAGGGCGTGCAGATGCTGCGCGCCGCGTTCGGGCCCCAGGTGCCTACGCACAGTGCGCAGCAGACCTTTCACGTCGATGCCGCCGGGCTGCTGCTGCGCCACGACTACACCGCCGACGTGATCGGCGGCTGGGCCACCGCGGCCAACCGCTGCCTGGCCTCGGCCGTGGTGGACGGCCTGCGCTTCTACACCCGCCGCCTCGTCACGCCACGCTTCGGCGACCACCTCGTGCTGCCGGGGCCCACGCTGGTCTGGATCGAGCTGGACGACATCCGGGTGCACGGGCGGGGCGGCGCGCAGGCCTGAGTGGGCGGCGGCCGACCTCGGTGGCCCCAGAGGCGTTCGAAGGGCCTTCAGGGCCTTATTTTCCAATCAAATTAGCGCCTTCCCATCGCCAATGGGTCATGAGATGCTATTGATTCAGAAGTGCGCGCGAGGTGACTGCGGCGCGTAGTACTTCGTGGTCATTCCCCGGTCGCGCTGTCTTGCGGCGCGACGAAGCCTTCCCGTACTGGCATCTGCAGGCCTGGGCGTGGCAGTCGCCTTCGGCCGTGGGTCCTCGGTCGGACGCCCCCTTGGTGAAGGCGGTAACCGGGGGGTGGCTGCTATCATCAATCGACGCGGACGCGATGCCGCAGACCAACGCCATTACGATGCTCCGCCAGCTCCTTGCCTCTTACATCAACACGGCCAGCGCGGCCAATGCGCGTGGTGAATTCGGAACTGCGAAAGAATGGTGCGGGCATGCGCTGCAGCGTGCGCCGGACTTGCCGGAGGCCTGGTACCACCTGGGTCTGGCGAGTGCCGGGCTGAAAAACCGTCCTGAGGCCGTCAAGGCCTTTGAAAAAGCCCGAACGCTCACCCTGCAGTCGGCCGATGCCCAGAACGCCATCGGCGTGCAGCTGATGGATCTGGGCGCCTATCCCGAAGCGGAAAAATGCCTGTTGCGGTCCGTCGAGCTGGCGCCTGGATACGCCTTTGCGGTTTCCAACCTGGGGAAGCTTCGGGATCGGCAGGGGCGGCTGGACGAGGCCGAAACGCATTTTCGCAAGGCCATCGAACTCCAACCCGACCTGGCGCCGCTCCATGCGAATCTTGGCGGTCTGTTGATCGCAAGGAAGGACTTTTCCGGGGCCCACGCGGCCTGCCAGCGGTCGGTGGAACTCGACCCGAACCTGCCCGACGGCTGGCGCAACCTGGGCATTGCACTCGGGGAACTGAAACGGTTCCCGCAGGCCGAGGCGGCCTGCCGCACCGCGATCGAGCGTGACCCGGCGGCGCCCGAGGGGTGGAGCAATCTCGGCAACTTGCTGAGCGATGTCCGGCGGTTCGATGAGGCCGAGGCCGCTTACCGCAAGGCCCTGGCGCTCGATCCCCATTCGGCGGAGACCTGGAGCAATCTCGGCAACGCGTTGAGCGAGATGAAGCAGTTCGAGGCGGCCACCGAGTGTTTTCAGAAATGCCGCGACCTCAACCCGAACCTGGACTATTCCCTGGGCAACCAGATCGCGGCCCGCATGCGGGTCTGCGACTGGAGCGACCACGCGTCCGAGATGTCGGACCTGATGGATGCGATTCGTGGCGGGAGCAAGGCAGCGAAGCCCTTCGACGTGCTGGCACTGACGACGGATCCGGCCGTTCAGCGCCAGGCGGCGGAGATCTGGTGCCGAGACCGCTGGCCGGATGGCAATCTTCCAGCGGCAACGGGCGGCAAGCCCGCCGGAGACCGGATCACCCTGGGCTATTTTTCAGCCGACTTTTTCGACCACGCGACGGCCCAGCTGATGGTCCATTTTTTCGAGCGGCAGGATCGGTCGCGCTTTGAGTTGATCGCCTTCTCCTTCGGGCCGGACCGCCACGATGCAATGACCGAGCGACTTTCCAGGGTGTTTGACCAGTCCATCGATGTGCGGTCGATGTCCGATGCCGAGGTGGCGCAGCTGGCCCATCGGCTCGGCGTGGACATTGCAGTCGATCTCAAAGGCTATACGCAGGACAGTCGCCCGGGCATCTTCGCGCACAGGGCCGCGCCCGTGCAGGTGAGTTATCTGGGTTATCCGGGCACCATGGGCGCCGGGTGGATGGATTACCTGATCGCCGACGAATGCCTGATCCCCCAGACCAGCCGCTGCCATTACACCGAGAAGATCGTCTACCTGCCGGACAGCTACCAGGTCAACGACGGGGGCCGCCGGATCGCGGAGACGGTCTTCACGCGCAGCGACATGGGCCTGCCAGAGACCGGGTTTGTGTTCTGCTGCTTCAACAACAACTACAAGATCACGCCGCAGACGTTTGACGGGTGGATGCGTATCCTCGGCCAAGTCGAGGGCAGCGTGCTCTGGCTGCTGGAGGACAACTCCGCCGCATCGGCGCATCTGCGTGCCGAAGCCGAGCGCCGGCGTATCGGGCGCGATCGGCTGGTTTTTTCCCGGCGCCTGCCCGCCGCCGAGCACCTGGCGCGGCACCGGCTGGCCGATCTGTGCCTGGACACGCTGCCCTACAACGCCCACACGACGGCGAGCGACGCGCTGTGGGCCGGGCTGCCGGTGCTGACCTGCAGTGGGCTGTCGTTTGCGAGCCGGGTTGCGGCCAGCCTGCTCCATGCCGTCGGACTGCCTGAACTCGTCACCGATCGGCAGGACGATTTTGAGCGGCTGGCGGTGGAGCTGGCCACCCAGCCGGCGCGCCTGGCTTCCGTCAAGGACAAGCTGGCGCGCAACCGCCTGTCCATGCCCCTGTTCGATACCGGGTTGTTCACCCGCCACCTCGAAGACGCTTTTGTTGCAATGGTCGAGCGCCACCGCAGCGGCCTTGCGCCCGACCATCTGCATGTTCCGCGCGGGTTGGTGGCACCCTTGACGACGACTTCGGCAAGCGCGGGCTGAATGGCGGCCGTCACGGCTGGCGCTCACATCGCCCAGATCCGCGGCCGCGTCGGCGGCAGTTGCCAGAAAAGCTCGCGCCAGGCCCCGCGCACGCGCTGCATGAGGTCCATGGCGGGCTCCACCAGGGGCGCCAGCGCGCGCACGATGACCACCCGGCCATTGGGGCTGGTGGCGCCGGCCGTGGCGGCCAGGGGATGGGCGTCGATCACTTCGCGCGCGGCGTCCAGCGCGCCCTGGCGGGCCTCGCGCCCCAGAGGACTGCCGGCGACGAAGAACACCGAGGCCAGGCAGCGGTGGCCGGCCAGGCCCAGCGGGCTGTCGAGCAGGCGCGTATCGGCGGCGTCGATCAGGCCGCGCTCCAGCCACAGGCCGGGCACTTCGAGGTGCTGCTGGAACTGCCCGCGGGCAAACGGCAGGCTGGCGCCGGGCAGGCCCAGCGCGGTGACGTCCCAGCCGAGCAGCCCGGCGCCGGGCGCCAGGTGCATCGTGAGGCGGTTCTCAGCCTGGCAGGCGTCATAGCACAGGGCCTCCAGCGGCAGCCACTCCAGGCGCGCGCCCTCGGCCAGGGTCAGCTCGGTGCGCTGCAGCGCCCGCTCGCCGGCCGAGCGGTAGAAGCGCGTGGCGCCCGGCGTGGTGAGCAGGCCGTGCGCGCCAGGGCCCACGGTGGCGGTGATGTCCAGCGTGTCGCCGCCCACCAGCCCGCCCGGTGGGTGCACCAGCACGTTGTGGCAGACCGCGTCGCCCTCGGGGTAGAGGCTTTGCAGGATGCGCAGCGGGCCCGTGTGTTGGTGGCGCAGCACGCAGCGCTCGGCCTCCACGGTGTAGTCAAGCTGCAGACGGGCGTGCCAGGTCATGAGGGCGAAAGTTCAGGATGCGATGAACGATGAAATATAGAGCAAGCCATGACCTTTCCACGCCCGCGTGTGGCGGAAAGCCCCTCAGTGGCATGGCGCTGTGCGGCTAGGGCAGCAGGCGCTGGTATTCGAGCTTGACCGCTTCGTAGCACTCGCAGGCCCGCGCCTCCAGCTTCGCACGGTTCTCGATCTTGATTCGGCCACGCATGTAGGAGATCAGCCCTTCTTTCTGCAGGCGACCTGCCGCCTGGGTGATGCTCTCGCGCCGCACGCCGAGCAGGTTCGCGATCATTTCCTGGGTGATCTCCAGTTTGTCTTCATGCAGGCGATCGACGCTCATCAGCAGCCAGCGGCACAGCTGCTGGTCCAGGGTGTGGTGCTGGTTGCAAACCGCGGTCTGGGAGGTCTGGCAGATCAGCGCCTGGGTGTACAGCAAGGCCAGGTGCTGCAACTGGCCACCCAGGGCGAACTCCCACTTCATGATCTGGCGGCTCAGCCGGTAGGCCCGGCCGGCGCTTTGCACTTCGGTGCTGCTGGGCATGCTCTCTCCGCCCATGAAGATGGAGATTCCCACCATGCCTTCGTTGCCCACCAGCGCAATTTCGCTGGACGAGCCGTCTTCCAGCACGTAGATCAGCGAGACGATGCCGGAGACCGGAAAGTGCAGAAAGTTCACATGATCACCCGACTCCGACATGGTCCAGCCCAGGGGCATGTCGACCAGTTTCAGGTCGGGCAGAAGCCGTTCGAGATCCTTCGCCGGCAGCGCGGCAAGGATTTGGTTCTGCGTGGGATCGGGTGGTGATGCTTTGTCTGTCTTGGACAAGTGAAAACTCCTGAAAGGTAGCCGTCGGCGTACCGGTTGCGCGGCGCGTTTGGGCTGCCGGGCGCCTTTCATGGGGGCGCCCAATGGAAGGGCCGCTTGCGCGTGCCCTGGCCGCGAATCTGCGGGCGGGGTGGTGAAGAGGGAGTTGCTTGAAAGGGAAGATTGAACTTCCGAGGCGGGGCGCTGGCCGGCGTGAGGGGCGAGGCCTCAACTGTCTTGGGGTCTGCCCGAAGCAGACTTTCAATGACCCATTAAGCAGGCAAGGGACACAACCTTGCATTGGCAAGGGTATGGCGCAAGCGTGCGCCGGGAGCCCCTTCTTTCGATCGCGGCCTCCGGGCCGGGAAAGGCATCAGGCATGGCCCGGCCCGCCCAAAGCAATAATAGGCACATGAACACACCGATCTCTTTGCGCGACCTTCCGCAACAAAACCTCTTTCGTCCGGGCGACGTGTTCGTCCTCTTTGGTGAACTGTTTGGCCGGGGCTATGCCAATGGCCTGGTGAACGAAGCCCGCAAGGCTGGCATGACCATCGTCGGCATCACCGTCGGGCGGCGCGACGAGGCCAATGCGCTGCGTCCGCTGAACGACGAGGAACTGGCCCAGGCTGAAAGCGCGCTGGGTGGCACGATCATCAACGTGCCACTGATGGCCGGTTTTGACCTCGATGCACCGCCGGGCACGCCCAACCCCACCGAGATGCTGGGCAAGCTGACGCTCAAGACCTGGACCGAGGACAAGCTCGACTGGGCGCACATCGAGCAATGCCGCACCGTGGGCGTGAAGCGCTTCACCGATTCGCTGGCGCAGGTGATGGCGCAGCTCGACGGCATGATCCCCGCGGGTGCCAACGTGTTCTTTGCGCACACGATGGCTGGTGGCATTCCGAAGGCCAAGGTCTTCCTGGCCATTGCCAACCGCGTGTACAAGGGGCGCGGAGAGCGTTTCATGTCGTCGCAGACGCTGCTGGACAGCGACCTGGGCAAACTGATCCTGAAGAACTTCGACGAGGTGTCGGCCAATACCTTCCAGCACCTGATCGACGCCAGCGCGGCCATCCGTGCGCGCGTGCAGGCTGCGGGTGGCGAGGTGCGCTATTCGGCCTATGGCTACCACGGCACCGAGATCCTCATCGAGGGCGCCTACACCTGGCAGACCTACACCAACTACACCCAGGGTCTGGCCAAGATGCGGCTGGAGCGCATCGCGCAGGCCGCGTGGGGGCAGGGCATCAAGGCCACGGTTTACAACTGCCCGGAGATCCGCACCAACTCGTCCGACATCTTCGCCGGCGTCGAGCTGCCGCTGGTGGGCCTGCTCAGTGCGCTGAAGAAGGAGGGCGGCGGCGCCTGGGCGCAGGCGCAGTGGCAGGCGTGCGGCGAGCTGCTGGCCGACGGCATCACCGTGGACGCCATGCTGGCGAAGGTGGAAGCCTTCCACACCAGCGACGTGATGCGGCCCTTCCGCAACTTCGCCGCCTGGCCCATGGCCAACAGCGCGGATCAGGCCGACCTGACCATCGGCACTTCGGACGAGGTGCAGAAGATGCACAAGGACAACAAGGCCCTGGTCACGGACCTGCTCAGTGCCCTGGTGATCGAGGCCACCGGGCCCCTGATGTTTCTGGAGTCTTCAGCCCCGAGCGGGCCGGTGCTCTGGCTGAACCACGACATCATTGCCCGGCAGTTGAACCAGCTTCACGCCTGAGATTCGGGCGGGTCCGCCTGCGGGGCCGGCCGCGGGATCAGTTGGTAAACCGGGTGGGTGCCCGTCAGCAGCAGGAACATCGCGAACACCGGGCCCTGCATGTTCCGGTCGCCGCTGGGGCTTTCCATCGCCTGCCAGGTGCGCGACTGCAGCCCGCCACGGCTGCCCGCCTGGACAGAATAGCCCATCAGCTCGGCCGCCTGGACCTGGCTCAAGCCGGCGGCCAGCCGTGCCGCCTTGAGTTCCTCGCCGCTGGGGGATGGCATGTCGAGCGGGATGAAGGTGGACATTGAGGTGCTGTGGCAGCGGGTTTCTTGTTCAATTTCTATAGCAAACAATGACCATTCCAAGCTGGGAAGGCACTGTTTTGACTACGATTTCCAGAAATCCAGGTGCAGCGCGGCGATTTCGGGCTCCACCTCGGGCACGGGGCCGATGACTTCGATGGTCTTGTGCCCCGCGGCGAACACGCTGCGGCAGGGCAGGTCCAGCGTCGGGTTCTCGCCGTGGTTGCCGGTGAGGTCCAGCAGGCGCCGTTCGGTCATGCCGTAGACCAGCCGGCCGATGTTCGCCCAGTACTGCGTGCCGGCGCACATCGCGCAGGGCTCCACGGTCGTGACCAGTGTGCATTGCGCGAGATAGTCGGGCGTGAAGTTGGTGGCCGCCGTGCGCGCCAGTGTCGATTCCGCGTGGTTCACCGTGTCCACGTTGCCCTGCTCGGCCAGCACCGTCTCGCCGTCGGGCGCGACCAGCAGGGCGCCAAACGGGTGGCGTCCCAGCGTCAGGGCCCGGCGCGCGACCTCGTTGGCGCGGCGCAGCTGGCGGACGACCTGTTCGAGGGTCATTCCAGGTCTAGTGATTCTGCGAGCCGCGGTGCGCCCAGGCGGTGGTGTGCTTTTCGATGAAACTGAACAGTTCGTACATCGCCATCGCCATGGCCCCCACCACCAGCAGGCCGGCAAAGGCCAGGCCCATCTGCATGGCGGAGCCCGCCGAGATCAGCAGGTAGCCGATGCCTTCGTTGGCCGCGGTCATTTCCGACACCGTGGTGCCAACGAACGCCAGCGTGATGGCGACCTTGAGCGAGCCGTAGAAGTACGGCATGGAGCGCGGCAGGCCCACCTTGACCAGCACGTCCCAGCGCTTCGCACCGAGTACGCGCAGCACGTCCTCGAGTTCGGGCTCCAGCGTGGCCAGGCCGGTGGCGATGTTCACCATGATCGGGAAGAAACTGATCAGGAAGGCGGTCAGGATGGCCGGGCCCACGCCGATGCCGAACCAGACGACCAGAATGGGCACGAAGGCCGCCTTGGGCAGGGCGTTGAAGCCCGTCATCAGCGGGTAAACGGCCGCGTAGGCCAGGCGCGAACTGCCAATGATGAAGCCCAGCAGCACGCCGACGACGATGGCGATGCCAAAGCCCACCATCGTGACCCAGAAGGTCCGCCAGGCGTGGCCGGCAATGAGGCCGCGGTATTCGATGAACTGGTTCCAGATGCGGGCCGGGCTCGGGAAGATGAACTCCGAGACGTTGAAGGCCGAACAGATGATCTGCCACAGCGCGATCACGGCCACCAGCAGCAGCCAGGGCGACCAGCGTTCGACTTGTTTCATGTTCATGGCGCGGTCCCTGCATTACTGATTGATGGTGGCGCCAGCCTTGCGCAGCGCCCCGATGTGGCCGCGCAGGTCGTGCACGATGTCGGTGAACTCGGGCGTGTAAGTGATCTCCAGGTCACGCGGACGCGGCAGGTCGATCTCGCGGCGCACCTCGAAGCGCCCCGGGCTCTTCGTCATCACGTAGACCGTGTCGGCCAGGAACACCGATTCGCGCAGGTCGTGCGTGACCAGGATCACGTTGAACTGCTGCTCGGTCCAGAGGTCGCGCAGGATGCACCACAGCTCTTCGCGGGTGAAGGCGTCGAGCGCGCCGAAGGGCTCGTCAAGCAGCAACATCTTCGGCTCGTGGATCAGCGCGCGGCAGATGCTGGCGCGCTGCTGCATGCCGCCCGAGAGCTGCCAGGGAAACTTGTCCTCGTAGCCGGCCAGGCCAACCTTTTGCAGAAGCTTGCGTGCGCGCTCCTCGTATTCCTTGCGCTTTTGCTTGAAGTTGCTGCGATAAGGCTCGACGATCTCCAGCGGCAAGAGCACGTTGTCCACGGTCGTGCGCCACGGCAGCAGCGAAGACGCCTGGAACGCCATGCCCGAGATCTTGAGCGGCCCGGTGACGGGCTGGCCGTCGATACGGATCTTGCCCATCGACGGCATCTTCAGCCCGGTGGCCAGTTTCATGAAGGTGGACTTGCCGCATCCCGACGGCCCGACGATGGCGATGAACTCGCCCTTTCGCACCTTCAGGTCGATGGCTTCGACCGCGAACTGGTTCTTCTGAAGCAGTTCCTCGTTGTAGGCGAGCCAGACGTCCGAAAAATCAACGAACCAGGGAGTGGCGGCGTCACTCATCTTATTTCTTGGGCAGCACGTCGAGCTCGGCCTTGGACGGCAGGAAGCTGGCATTCCAGACCGCGTCCGGATTGACCCGGGTTTTGGTGTTGAAAGCGTCAGACACTTGGGACGCCATCAGCGACAGGCGGGGGCCGTTGACCTGGCCGAAGCCCTCGGCGCGGGCGTTGGGGCTGTTGATGACGGTGTCGATCGCCAGTTTCAGACGGCGCGTCTCCAGTTCGGTATTGATGATGCCGTCACGGGCCTTGACGTAGGCGATGGAGGCGGCCGGATCGGCGATCACGTCCTTGGCGCCCTTGGCGATAGCGGCCAGGAAAGCTTTCACGGCGGCCGGGTTTTCCTTGAGGATCTTGGGTGTGGCAATGATGGCGTTGCCGTAAAGTTTGACCCCGTATTGCGGGTACGGCAGTATCACCACGTCCTCGGCCTTGGCGCCGCGGGCCTCCAGGTTCAGCAGCGAGGTAAAGGTGAAGCCGGTGATGGCGTCCACGTCGCCGCGCATCAACATGGTCTCACGCAGGGGCGGGTCCATCGACGTCCACTGCACGCCGCTCACGTTGTTGGCCTTGGCGAAAATCGGGAAGGCGCGGCGTCCGGCGTCGAACACCGGGGCGCCCAGCTTCTTGCCGTTCAGGTCCGCAGGGGTCTTGATGCCGGATTTTTTCAGTGCCATCACGGAAGCTGGCGTGTCGTTGTAGACCATCATGATGGCCACCGGCTTGTTGGGGGCGTCCGGGTTGTTGGCGTGGAACTCCATCAGCGCGGCCAGGTCGGCGAAGCCGAGGTCGTAGGCGCCGGAGGCCACGCGCGTGACGGTCCCGCCGGAGCCGTTACCGGCGTCCACGGTGACGTCCAGCTTGGCATCCTTGAAGTAGCCCTTGGCCACCGGCGTCAGGAACAATGCCGAGGGACCCTCGAAGCGCCAGTCGAGCTGGAACTTGATGGGGGTCGTCTGGGCATGGGCGCTTCCCAGCGCAGCGGCGGCAGCCAAAGCTGCAAAGGTTTTGACAAAGACGCGTTTTTTCATAGGGACTCCAGCCTTGGTTGTAGTTGAAGAAGGTTTAGCAAAAAGGGTGCCAGCGTAGAGCGCCTGCACCCTTCCTCATCTTCAATTGTCCCCGAAACAGGGCGCGGTCGCGTCCCCATAAACCCCAAAAAGGTGCGTTCGCGCGCCTTTTTGAATTCAGATCCTCGCGGGGATCTTCACCGCACCGCGTTCACGTCGGCCACCGCCAGCGCGGTCATGTTGACCACGCGGCGCACGGTGGCCGAGGGAGTGAGGACATGCGCCGTGGCGGCCGCGCCCAGCAGGATGGGCCCGACGGTCACACCGTGGCCGCCGGTCATCTTGAGCACATTGAACAGGATGTTCGCGGCGTCCAGATTCGGGCAGATCAGGATGTTGGCTTCGCCGGTGAGGCTGCTGTCCAAAAGGCTGGCATGCCGGATGTCGCCCGAGAGTGCGGCGTCACCCTGGAGTTCGCCATCACATTCGATGTCGGGTGCCATGGCGGCAAAAAGGTCGCGCGCCTGGCGCATCTTGCGCGCCGAAGGCCGATTCGATGAGCCGTAGTTCGAATGCGACAGGAAGGCCACCTTGGGCGGCAGACCGAACCGGCGCACCTCTTCGGCGGCCATCAGGGCGATGCTGGCCAGCTGCTCGGCGCTGGGGTCCTCGTTGACAAAGGTGTCGGCCACGAACAACGTGTGTTTCTCCAGCATCAACGCATTCAGCGTGGCAAAGCCGGGGCCGCCCGGCTTCGGTCCGATGATGTCGCGAATGTGGTCCAGGTGCACGTCAAAGCGACCCACGAGGCCGCACAGCAGGGCATCGGCATCGGCGAGCTTGACCATCAGTGAGCCAATCGTCGTGGTGGAGCGGCGCACGGCGGCCTTGGCTGCGTCCGGTGTCACCCCATGGCGACCCATCAGGCGGTGGTAGGTCTCCCAATACAGGCGGAAGCGGGGATCGTCCTCAGGGTTGACGCATTCAAAATCCTTGCCGAGTTGCAGCCGCAGGCCAGCCTTGGCGATGCGCGCCTGGATCACGGCGGGGCGTCCGATCAGGATCGGACGGGCCAGGCCGTCCTCGATGACCATCTGGACCGCGCGCAGCACGCGCTCGTCTTCCCCTTCGGCATAGGCCACGCGCTTCGTTGCAGCGGGAGCGGCCCGCGCCGCAGCGAACACCGGACTCATGAGCATGCCGGTGGAATAGACGAAGCGCGTGAGGCTTTGCCGGTAGGCGTCCATGTCGCGGATCGGGCGAGCGGCGACGCCCGAGGCTTCGGCGGCCTTGGCCACGGCTGGTGCAATGCGCAGAATCAGACGCGAGTCGAAGGGTTTCGGAATGATGTAGTCAGTGCCAAAGGCCAGATCCTGGCCGGCATAGGCATTGGCGACTTCCTCGCTGATATCCGCCTTCGCCAGGTCGGCGATCTCGCGCACACAGGCCAGCTTCATGGCCTCGGTGATCTTGGTTGCCCCGCAGTCCAGTGCACCGCGGAAGATGTAGGGGAAGCACAGGACGTTGTTGACCTGGTTCGGATAGTCCGATCGGCCAGTGGCAATGATGCAGTCCGGCCGCACGGCCTTCGCCAGTTCGGGGCGGATTTCGGGTTCCGGGTTGGCCAGCGCCAGGATGATCGGGCTGGGGGCCATCGTCTTGACCATCTCCGGCGTCAGCACGCCGGCGGCCGAGCAGCCGAGAAAGACGTCCGACTTGTCCACCACATCGGCCAGCGTGCGCGCCTCGGTGGCCTGCGCATAGCGCGCCTTGGAATCGTCGAAGCCACCGGGGCGGCCATGGTAGACCACACCTTTGGAATCGCAGACATAGACATTCTCGCGCTTCACGCCCAGGCCCACCATGACATCCAGGCAGGCCAGTGCGGCGGCTCCGGCACCGGAGACCGCGACCTTCACGTCGCCGATCTGCTTGCCGACCAGTTCCAGTCCGTTGAGCATGGCCGCGGCGGAAATGATGGCGGTGCCATGCTGGTCGTCATGGAACACCGGGATGTTCATGCGATCGCGCAACTTCTGCTCGATGTAGAAGCACTCGGGCGCTTTGATGTCTTCGAGGTTGATGCCGCCCAGGGTGGGTTCCATCGCGGCAATGATCTCGATCAGGCGATCCGGGTCGTTCTCGGCCAGTTCGATGTCGAACACATCGATGCCCGCAAACTTCTTGAACAGGCAGCCTTTGCCTTCCATCACCGGCTTGCCGGCCAGGGGGCCGATGTCGCCCAGGCCCAGCACCGCGGTGCCGTTAGTGATCACCCCCACCAGATTGCCGCGCGACGTGTACTCGTGGGCCAGTGAAGGATCCGCCTGGATGTCCAGGCACGGATACGCCACGCCGGGAGAGTATGCCAGCGACAGGTCGCGCTGGTTGGAAAGCGGTTTGGTCGGGTTGACCGAAATCTTCCCGCGCACCGGCGTGCGGTGGTATTCGCGCGCAGCGTCGCGCAGAGCCGTTTCGGCCGGGGACAGGGGCTTGTTCATGGGATCTCCTCAGATGTGGCCGTCAGGGCAGCCGTGGCCCCTGAGCCTACTGCAAAGCGGGGTGGGATCGCGTCAGTAATTGCCGCAAATCCGATCTGCATCAAATCCGCAGGGATTCGAAAGCCTTGATCGGGTGGCGCCATGTTGCGGCAGCGCCACCCGCAGAGGGATCAGTGCGCGTCGGCCTGTTTGGCAGCCTCGATGGCCTCGGAGCCGTCGCCATGGGCGCCATTGAAGTACAGGTTCAAGGCGACCGCACAGATCGACGACAACAGAATGCCCGACTCGATGAGTGGGTGGATGCTGTGCGGCATCCACTGCTTGAAGTTGGGGGCGATCAGCGGAATCATGCCGATGCCGATCGAGATGGCCACGATGAACAGGTTGTTGCGGTTGGTTTTGTAGTCGACGTTGGACAGGATGCGGATGCCGGTGGCCGCCACCATGCCGAACATCACCAGACCGGCGCCGCCCAGAACGAAGGTCGGCAGCGATTCGACAAGCGCGGCCATCTTGGGCAGCAGGCCCAGCACGATCAGAATGATGCCGCCAGCCACGCAGACGAAACGGCTGCGCACGCCCGTGACGCCCACCAGGCCCACGTTTTGAGAAAAACTGGTGTAGGGAAAGGTGTTGAAGATGCCGCCGATCAGCGTGCCCAACCCGTCCGTGCGCAGACCGGCAGCCAGCATCTTCTGATCGACCTTCTTGCCCGTCATTTCGCCCAGTGCCAGGAACATGCCGGTGGACTCGATCATGACGACGATCATCACCAGGGTCATGGTCAGGATCAGGATCGGGTCGAACACCGGGGCGGCGATCTCGAACGGCAGCACCAGGTCGACCCAGCCGGCCTTGGCCACTTTCTCGAACGTCATGAGGCCGGCCGCCGTGGCGACGATCGCGCCGATGATGATGCCCAGCAGCACCGAGATGTTGGCTATGAAGCCCTTGGCGTACTTGGCGATCAGCAGGATGGAGACCAGAACCAGGCTGGCAATGCCGATGTGCGAGAGCTGCGCATACTTCGGATTGGGTACCGTGCCCACCAGTGCCAGGCCCTTGGGAATCGCCGGGACGGCTGTCAGGGCTGAAGCGGCTGCGGCCGGCGCCGACGCGGCCACAGCCGGTGCGGGCGCCGTCACGCTGGCGTTGGCCAGGCTGCCCACATCCGCCAGCCATTTGGCGTGCTCCGGGTTGACGATGTTGGGTGCTGTCGGGCCGAAGGGATTGCCGAAGATCCAGTTGATGCCGATGCGCATCAGGCTGATGCCGATCACGGCAATGATGGTGCCGGTGACGACCGGCGGGAAGTAGCGCAGCATGCGACTGACGATCGGCGCAATGAGGATCGAGATCACCCCGGCCCCGATGATCGATCCGAAGATCAGGCCGGCGCCCGCCACGCCCGGGTTGCTGTTGGCCATCGCCACCATGGGCGCCACTGAGGCGAAGGTCACGCCCATCATCACTGGCAGCTTGATGCCGAACCACTGGGTGGCACCCAGGGACTGGATCAGCGTGACCAGGCCGCAACAGAACAGGTCGGCAGATATCAGCATGGCGACCTGCTCGGGGCTGAGCTTGAGCGCGCGGCCCACGATCAGCGGGACGGCCACGGCACCCGCGTACATGACCAGCACGTGCTGCAGGCCCAGCGCGGTCAGCTTGCTGGTGGGCAGGCGTTCGTCAACGGGGTGAACGGATTCAGACATCGGCATCTCCAGCGGTTTTCATGTAAGTGGACATAACTGTATACAAAATAGACGCGTGTTTGTATACAGAATGACCCGTAGGAGTCTCTGGATATCAGGCGGATCAGTTTTGACCTGCGTGACTGTAATCCGCCGCCGGGGGCGCGGTGAGTACAGCGACGGTGCGACGGATGCCGCCGCTGATCCCGTGTGTGTTCAGGCGAGAAGGTCGCTCAGGGAGCGTGCGATGACCTTGGTGGCCCGCCGCAGGTCTTCCAGGTCGAGGCGTTCATCTGCCCGCTTGGCATGTGACTCCAGCACGGTGCGCGGGCCGGCACCATAGATCACGCCGGGGATGCCGGCCTCGCAGAACAGGCGCACGTCGGTATACAGCGGGGTGCCGAGCGCGGGAATCGGCTCGCCGAACACCGCCTGGCCGTGGTTCTGGATCGCGTCCACCAGCGGCTGGTTGCCCGCCAGCGGCTTCATCGCATTGGCCAGCAGCATGCGTTTCACTTCCACCGTGACGCCCGGCACCGTGGCTGCAACGTCAGCGATGACCCGGCGCAGCGTCGCCTCGACATCCGCCGGGTTCTCCTCGGGAATCATGCGGCGGTCGAGCTTGAAGGTCACGCGCCCTGGAATCACGTTGGTGTTGGTGCCACCCTCGATCATGCCGACGTTCAGGTACGGGTGGGTGATGCCCTCGACCGCCGAACAGACCTGCTTGTACAGCGTGTTCTGCGCATACAGGGCATTGAGGATCTGCACGGCCGCCTGCAGCGCATCGACGCCCGAGTCGGGGATGGCCGCGTGCGCCATCTTGCCGTGCACGGTGACCTCCATCTGCAGGCAGCCGTTGTGCGCCGTGATGACCTGGTAGCTGAAGCCGGCGGCAATCATCAGGTCGGGGTGAATGACCTTGTGTTTGAGCAGCCAGCCGGGGCCGACTTCGCCGCCGAATTCCTCGTCGTAGGTAAACAGCAGTTCGACGGTGCCGGCCTTGGGTTGCACGACGGCTTCGAGCGCCCGTACCGCGAAGGCATAGGTCGAAAAGTCGCACTTGCTCACGGCGGCCGCGCGGCCGTAGATCTTCCCGTCGGCAATCTCGCCGCCATAGGGGTCGTGCGTCCAGCCCTCGCCGGGGGGCACCACATCGCCGTGCGCGTTCAGCAGCACGGATTTTCCGGGGCCATACCTGCGGCGGACCACCAGGTTGGTGATGCTTTCCAGTCCGGCGGCACGCACTTCGGCTTCGGGCACCGGGTGCTTTTCGACGTCCAGTCCCATCGCGCGCAGGAGATCGGCCGCACGGTCGGCATGCGGCGCATTGTTGCCAGGTGGGGTGTCCGTGGGCACGCGGATCAATTCCTGAAGGAACCGCACCTGTTCGTCAAAGTGGGCGTCGATCCAGGCGTCGAGTTGTTCGTAGGTGTTCATGGGCGTTGCCTTGAGGGGTTTCAAAATTCGGTCGCGAGTTGGTCGAGCAGCTTGGAGAACGCGTCCACGGCGAGTTGCATGTCATCGCTGGTGGTGCTTTCCAGCGGGTTGTGGCTGATGCCGGCGTTCTGGCCGCGCACGAACAGCATCGCCTGGGGCATGATTTCGTGCAGCTTCATGGCATCGTGGCCGGCGCCGCTGGGCATGCGGTGAAGCGGGACCCCCAATGCGCTGACAGCCCGTTCCCAGCGCTGTTGCCATGCGGGCGCACTGGGTGCGGCAGCCGCGCGCATCGTCTCCTCAAGGGTGTGATGCAACTGCCGGCGCTTGCAGATGGCAGCCAGTTCCGCAAGCACGTCGCTGACCATCGCGTCGCGCTGAGCGTCGGTGGGGGCGCGCAGATCCAGGGTGAACTGGCAGCGGCCCGGCACCACGTTCGTTGAGCCATTGGGCACCTGCAGAATGCCGATGGTGCCCACGCTGTCGGCGTCTTTCATGGCGCGATGTTCCACGTACAGTGCCAGCTCCGCGACGGCGACAGCCGCATCCCGGCGGCGGTCCATGGGCGTGGTGCCGGCATGGCTGGCCATGCCGATCACCTCACACAGGTAGCGCACGCTGCCATTGATCGAGGTGACGATGCCCAGCGGCAGGTCGATCTCATTCAGAACGGGGCCCTGTTCGATGTGAACCTCGACGAAGCCCAGATAGTCCGCCGGATTGCGCCGCAGCGAGGCAATGTCGTCCACGCACAGCCCCGCATGCTGCATGGCCGCGCGCATGGTCACGCCGTCGGCATCCTTCTGGTCGAGCCATGCCGGGTTGAATTGCCCGACCAGCGCGCCCGAGCCGAGAAAGGTGGCTTTGTAGCGCTGACCTTCTTCTTCGGCGAATCCGATGACCTCGATGTCGAAGGGCAGGCGCAGACCTTGCCGGGCCAGTTCCCTGACGCAGGCCATCGGCGTGAAGATGCCAAGCCGTCCGTCGTACTTGCCGCCGTTGCGTACGGTGTCGTAGTGGCTGCCGGTCAGGAGTGTCCTGGCGTTCGGTCGGTCGGCGCGGTAGCGCGCCACCACATTGCCGACCGCATCCACGTGAACCTCGTCGAAACCGGCATCGCGCATGTTGCGGCTGATGCGCTGGGCGCAGGCGCGGTGCGCGTCGGTCAGGTAGGTGACCGTGAGCTGCCCTTTCTCGGCATAACCGGGATCGCTGTGCTGGGCCAGGGCTTCCTGCCAGTCCCAGACCAGGTTGCCGAGCACCGGCTCCACGCCGAACTTGTCATTCAGCCGGATTTCAACGATGCGGTGGATGTTGCGCAGGCACTCGGCCACCTCGAAGTCGGGATGGTTGTCCAGCCGGCGGGCAAAAGTGTCGATGATGTCGCGCTTGGACAGTCCGGTGCCGCGCGGGCCGCGCACGGCCAAGATAAAAGGAAAGCCGAATTTCGCGTTGTAGTCGGCGTTGAGCGTCTGGATTCGCGCAAATTCTTCGGGCGTGCAGTTGGTCAACCCGGCCTTGCTCTGCTCGTGGGTCGATTCGGCGGTCAGCGTGTTGCTCACCATTGCCTTGCCTGCGAGTTCGGGGTGGGCGCGAATCAGCGCGAGCTGGGGCTCGCGCCCGGCGTCGCGGACGATCTGTGCCATGACCTGCTTCAGGTGCGCCAGCGAGCGAAACGGTCTTTGCGCCAGCGCAGCTTCGGCGATCCAGGGAGAGTGTTCGTAGAGGCCGTCCAGCAGGGCAGCGGCCTCGGGCAATGACGCAGTGTTGATCTGTTCAAGGGTCAGGGACATGGTCAACCTTCGTAGGGGTGGGTCTGCTTCCAGTGGCGGGCGATGTCGATGCGGCGGCAGACCCAGACCCGGTCATGCGTGGCGATATGGTCCAAGAAACGCTGCAGCGCCACGATTCGTCCCGGGCGGCCCAGCAGGCGGCAGTGCATGCCGATGCTCAGCATCCTGGGCGTCTCGGCGCCTTCGGCGTAGAGCGCGTCGAAGCTGTCGCGCAGGTACTGGAAGAACGGGTCGGCGTGGGAAAACCCCTGCGGCAGCGCGAAGCGCATGTCATTGGTGTCCAGCGTGTAGGGCACCACCAGCTGGGGTACCACCGCGCCATCGGTGCGGCGCACCTTCATCCAGAAGGGGAGGTCATCGCCGTAGTAGTCGCTGTCGTAGGCGAAGCCGCCGTCGTCGGCCACCAGGCGCCTTGTCTGCGGGCTGTCGCGCCCGGTGTACCAGCCCAATGGCCGACTGCCGGTGAGGTCCTCGATGGCTTTCATGCCCAGGCGCATGTGCTCCCGTTCGGTGGCCTCGTCGACGTTCTGGTAGCTGATCCAGCGCCAGCCGTGGCAGGCAATCTCATGCCCGAGTTTCACGAAAGCCGCCGTCAGCTCCGGGTGGCGCTGCAGGGCCATGCCAACGCCGAACACGGTCAGCGGCAGCCCGCGCTTCTCGAACTCGCGCAGGAGCCGCCACACGCCCACGCGCGAGCCGTATTCGTAGATGCCTTCCATGCTCAGATGCCGGTCCGGGAAACTCGCCGGGTTGAACATTTCGGACAGGAACTGTTCCGAGCCCGGGTCGCCATGCAGCACGGCGTTCTCTCCGCCTTCTTCGTAGTTCAGCACGAACTGCACGGCGATGCGGGCGCCGCCGGGCCAGTTTGCCTGCGGAGGTGTGCGGCCGTAGCCGATCAGGTCGCGCGGGTAGGGCTGGGTGGTGTCGTAGATGCCTTGCGTCATGAGAGGGCCATCGAGATGTCGTGGGTAGGAAGCTTGCGGTCGAAGGCGAGGCTGGCCTCGACGTGGGTCAGGTGTTCGTCCATCAGCGTGACGGCGCGGGTTTCATCACCGGCTTCCAGCGCCTCGATGATGGCGGCGTGTTCATCGCTGGAGTGTTCGGCGGCCGCATGGGTCTGGTACATCAGGGTAATCAGCGCACAGCGCGAAATCAGTTCGCCCAGCAGCTGGGCCAGTACCTGATTGCCCATGAGTTCGGCCATGCGGACATGGAAATCCCCGAGCAGTTCGGTGCGGCCCGGCACGTCTTCGCGCGCCACCGCCTGCTTTTCCCGGGCCACATGATCGCGCAGCGCCTGGATCCGTTCAGGCGACACGGTGCGCACGAAAGCGCGCGTCATTTCAGTCTCGAGCATGCGGCGCACGGCGAACACCTGGCGCGCCTCGTCGACGGACGGTGAGGCCACAAACGCGCCACGAGCGGGCTCGAGGCGGATCAGGCGGTTCTGTGCGAGCTGGAACAAGGCCTGCCGCACGAGTGTGCGTGATACGCCAAAATGGTCGGCCAGCTTCTGCTCTGCGAGCTTGCTTCCCGGTTGCAGGCGGTGCTCCACGATCGCCCGGGTCAGCGCTTCGACGATGGAACCGGTGGTCGATGTATCCATGGGGTCATCATAGTGGGAAATTCAAAAAGTGTATACACTTTGGTCGACCGAAGTGTTTTTTAGAGATTGGAGCAGGCCATGGGATTGAGCACACACGTACTGGACACCATGCACGGCACCCCGGCGGTCGGGATGGGCGTGGCCCTGTATGTCACGAACGGCGATGAGGCCACGCTGGTCAAGAGGTTCAACCTCAACGCCGACGGCCGCAACCCGGATGGCCCCTTGTACGACAACGCCAGCCTGCGCGTGGGGACTTACCGGCTGGTGTTTGACGTGGCCGGCTATTTCAAGGCCCGTGGGGTCAGCTTGCCCGAGCCGAATTTCCTGAACCGCGTCAGCCTGGATTTCGGCGTGGCCCGCACCGACGAGCACTACCACGTGCCATTGTTGGTCAGCCCATGGAGTTACGGGACCTACCGGGGTTCCTGAGTTCCGTGCCAGGTCAGCCTGTGCGGCCCGGCCGTGTGGGCGGGCGGGGAAATAGAATGAGCGACTCTCCCCACTGATGAATCTCCCCATGACCCAGGCGACCAACACTGTGCGCTTCGTGCTTGACGGCGCGATTGTCGAAGCCTCCGGCGAACGCCGCACGACGACTGTCTTGAACTACCTGCGGGAGCAGTTGCGGCGCAGCGGCACCAAGGAGGGCTGCGCCGAGGGCGATTGCGGCGCTTGTGTGGTGCTGGTCGGGGAGCTCAATGCCGCGGGAACTGCGGTCGATTACCTGCCCGTCAACAGCTGCCTGCAGCTCCTGCCGACGCTGGACGGCAAGTCGGTCAAGACCATCGAGAGCCTGAAGAAAGAAGACGGGACCCTGCACCCGGTGCAACAGGCGATGGTCGATTGCCATGGCAGCCAGTGCGGCTTCTGCACGCCGGGTGTGGTCATGAGCCTTTCCGGCCTGATGCACACGCTGCCGGAACCCAGCCGTGCCCAGATCACCGATTCGCTCTCCGGCAACCTGTGTCGCTGCACGGGCTACAAGCCCATCATTGACGCCGCCCACAAGGCCAGCGCCGCGGGCGCGGTGGCCCTGAAGATCGACGATTCGCGTGACCTGCCGCTGCTGCGCGAAATCCGCCGGCCGCGCACGCCGACCTACAACCTGGACGGTGACATCGTGGTGCAGCCGGTGGTGCGCACGCGCAAGGGCAACGAATTTGTCTCACCCTCCACCCTGGCCGAAGTCGCCGATTACCTGCTGAAACACCCGGAAACCACGCTGCTGGCCGGCAGCACCGAGATCGGTCTGCAGGTGAACAAGCAGTTTGCCCGCCCGGACCATATCTGCTATCTGGGCAACGTGGCCGAACTACGCAAGGTCGAGGACAAGGAGCACGCCTGGCGCATCGGTGCGCAGGTTTCCCTGACGGAGGTGGAGGAACTCGTGGCTGACGCCTACCCCGATTTCGCAGAGGTGCTGCGGCGCTTCGGGTCTCCGCCGATCCGTTCCACCGCGACGCTGGCCGGCAACATTGCCAACGGATCACCCATCGGCGATTCGATGCCCTGCCTGCTGGCATTGGGCACCACGCTGCACCTGCGCCGGGGCGAAAAGACGCGTCATGTGGCGATGGACTCGTTCTACACGGGCCAGAAACAGAACGTGCTCAAGCCGGGCGAATTCATCGAAGCGATCGAACTGCCCAAGCCCGTGCGCGGCCATCGCTTCCACGCGCACAAGGTCAGCAAGCGCTTCGAGCAGGACATCTCGGCCACCTGCTGCGCCTTGCATTACCGCGTGGTCAAAGGCGTGCTCAAGGATGTCCGCCTGGCCTACAACGGACTGACCCCCTCGCCGGCTCGCGCGCCAAAGATCGAGGCCGTGCTCGAAGGCCGCACGCCGGGCGAGGTGACGCTGCAGGCGCTGGACGCCGCGATCGCCGCCAGCTTCACGCCGCGCGATGGCCTTCGCGCCACCTGGGCCTATCGCGCCCTGATCGCCCGAAACCTGGTGCTCCAGTTCCTGGAGTCTGCCGCCGAGGAGACCGTCTGATGAACGCCCCGCATCCGCTGCACGTCCTGCACCCCGTCGAGCGCCAGCAAGGGCGGGAGCTCCCTCACGAGTCCGCGCGCCTGCATGTGACCGGCGAGGCGGTCTACATCGACGACATCCCCGAGCTGCGCGGCACCCTGTACGCCGCGCTGATCCTGTCGCCGGTGGCCCATGGCGAACTGCTCGGCGAGGGCATCGACCGCGAGGCCATCCTGCGCGAGCACGGGGTGGTGGCGGTGTTCACGGCCGCCGACATTCCCGGCGAGAACAACTGTGGTCCGATCATCCATGACGACCCCTTTCTCGCCGATGGCAAGGTCGAGTTCCTGGGCCAGCCGGTGGCCGTGGTGGTGGCGCGCGAGATGCTGTATGCGCGGGAGGCGGCCCGCAAGGCCCGGGTGGCCGTGCAGGAACTGCCCGCCATTCTGAGCATCGATGAGGCCATGGCGCACCAGAGCTTCGTCATGCCGGCCAAGTTGATCACGCGCGGCAAGCCGGCCGAGGCCATCGCCGCGGCGCCGCACCGCGTCAAGGGCCGCACCACCTGCGGCCAGCAGGAACAGTTCTATCTTGAAGGGCAGATTGCCTATGCCGTGCCGCGCGAGGACGGGCAGCTCACGATCTACGTCTCAACCCAGCACCCCGACGGCAACCAGCGCGAAGCGGCCGCCGCCTTGAACCTGCACACGCACGACATTGAGGTGATCTGCCGGCGCATGGGCGGCGGGTTCGGGGGCAAAGAAGGCAACTCCAGCATCTTCAGCCAGAGCGCAGCGCTGGCGGCCTTCAAGCTGAACCGGCCGGTCAAGCTGCGCGCCAACCGGGACGATGACATGACCATCACCGGCAAGCGTCACGATTTCCGCATCGACTACGAGGCGGGCTTTGACGACGAAGGCCGCATCCTGGGTCTGGACGTGGTGCTGGCCTCGCGTTGCGGCTACAGCACCGATTACTCCGGCCCGGTGAACGACCGCGCCATCCTGCACATCGACAACTGTTACTACCTGCCCAACCTGCACATTGTCGGCCACCGTTGCAAGACGAACATGCAGAGTGCCACCGCGTTCCGCGGCTTTGGCGGCCCGCAGGGCATGTTCGGCATCGAGACCGTGATCGAAGACATTGCCCACCAGCTGGGCAAGGACCCGCTCGATGTGCGCCGCATCAACCTCTACCAGGATCCGGCGCTCAGCGGCGACCCGGGCAGCCTGACCACGCAGTACAACCAGCCGATCGAGGACTGGATCGGCGACAAGGTGATCGACCAGCTGGAGGCCGAATCCGGCTACCACGCACGCCGGGAACAGGTCAACGCTTTCAACCAGACCAGCCGCCATCGCAAGAAGGGGCTGGCCCTGGTGCCGCTGAAGTTCGGCATCAGCTTCACGGCGACCATGCTGAACCAGGGCGGCGCGCTGGTGCACATCTACCAGGATGGCTCGGTCAGCGTCAATCATGGCGGCACCGAAATGGGGCAGGGCCTGAACACCAAGATGGCCCAGGTGGCAGCGGACGGCTTGGGCATCCCGGTCGAATACGTGCGCGTCACCGGCACCGACACGCAGAAGGTGCCCAACGCCAGCGCCACGGCGGCGTCCAGCGGCGCCGACATCAACGGCGCCGCCATCAACAACGCCTGCGACCAACTGCGCGAACGCCTCAAACCCGTGGCCGCGCGCCTTCTGAAATGCGAGCCCGACGCGGTGGAGTTCATTGCCGGTTACGCCCACGCCAAGGGCGCCGATCCAGCCTCGGGCAACGACACCCGCGTGCCCTGGCCGCAGGTGGTCAAGCATGCCTGGCTGGACCGGGTCGGTCTGAGCGTGACCGGTTTCTACATGACGCCCGACATCGCCTACGACTTCCAGTCGCTGCAGGGCCGGGCGTTCTACTATTTCTGCTATGGCGCGGCCGTCACCGAGGTCGAGATCGACACCCGCACCGGCGAGTGGTGGCTGCAGGCCGTGGACATCGTGCACGACGTGGGGCGTTCGATCAACCCGGCCATTGACAAGGGCCAGATTGAGGGCGCCTACATCCAGGGCATGGGCTGGCTCACGATGGAAGAGTGCATCTGGGACCGCAACGGCAAGCTGCTGACGCACGGCCCGAGCACCTACAAGATCCCCGTGGCTGGTGACATTCCTGAACATTTCAAGGTCAGCCTGTTCGACGGCGAGAACGTCAAGCCCACGCCCTACCGCAGCAAAGCCGTGGGTGAGCCGCCACTGATGCTGGCGTTGTCAGCGTTTTTTGCGGTGCGCGATGCGGTCAGCGCCTCGGCAGGGCACAAGGTTCCGGTCGATCTGGTGGCGCCAGCCACGCCCGAGCGCATCCTGCTGGCCTGCGAGCGGGCCCGGGCCGCGCTGGCCTGAGCGTCCCTTAGTCCTGGCCTTCGGTCAGGGTGTCGAGCTGAAAACGCCCGCTCTTGTGCCAGAGCCAGGTGTCGGTATAGGTGACCCGGCCCAGGCGCTCCGGTATCGGATAGGGGGCAGCCGCACGCGCGGTGCGCTCGATTTCCGCGACCACCTCGGGCGCATGCTTGGGCGCTCGCAGCCAGTTCAGGGCAACGACATTGCCTTGACGGTCCACCAGCACCTCCAGCGTGCCGATGGCATAGAGCATCGGCGGCAGGCGGCCCTTGTAGATGCGGTCGGCATTCAACTGATACAGGTGGCGCGCCGCATCCTGGCGGTATTCCTTCGGCGTTCGGGCCACAGACGGTGGCGGAGCCTTCGCTGTCGGGCCCGGTACGACCACAGGCGCGGCCGGCGGCGTCGGCGTGGCAGGGGACGGTGCGGGTTTGGAGGAGCACCCGGCCAGCAGCGCGACCATCACGCCAAGCGTGGCCACCATCATTCGAGCCGCCGGGCGCACGCGTGGTGCTGCGTCAGGGCGGGCGGCCATCGAAGGGCTTGAGGTTGGAGGCATCGTCTGGGGGTCTTGGTTCATGGGTTCGGTCCGGCGGCGCTGCCGGCGGTCTCGGGGCATACTGTGCTTCAACGCAGGCGTTTCATCACGCGTAAGGTCAATCAGGCAGGATTTCGTGAGTCATACAGCGCATTTTTTCACACGTCTGGCCCGGGAGCCGGGCGTGCTGGTCACGGTCGACGGCACGCAGGGGTCTGTGCCCCGCGAGGCGGGGGCCTGGATGGCAGTATTTGCCGATACCGTCGCTGGCACCGTGGGGGGCGGACACCTCGAATTCGATGCCATCGCCCAGGCCCGCCAGCTGCTGCCGGCTGCGGTGCTCGGCGCCGCGGCGGCCCAGGTCCGGCGCTATGCCCTGGGCCCGAGCCTGGGGCAATGCTGTGGCGGGGTGGTGCACCTGCGCTTCGAGGCCGTCTCGGCCGCCGACCTGCCGGCGCTGCGTCAGCGCCTGTTCCAGCACACCCGCCCGGTGGCGCTGTTCGGGGGCGGGCATGTGGGCAAGGCACTGGTGCGGTTGCTGGGCGCCCTGCCTTTCGATGTGCACTGGATCGACAGCCGCGACGAGATCTTTCCCGCCGAGGTGCCGGCGAACGTCCGTTGCGAACATTCGGACCCGGTGCAGGCTGCCGTGGCGAGTCTTGCGGCAGGCAGCCAGGTGATGATCATGAGCTTCAGCCATGCGGAGGATCTGGACGTGGTGGCGGCCTGCCTGAAGCGTCAGCGCGAGCGGGGCGACCTGTCCACCATCGGCCTCATCGGCAGCAAGAGCAAATGGGCGGCCTTTCGTCACCGCCTTGAGGCCCGGGGCTTTCAGGCCGACGATCTCGCGCAGGTCACCTGCCCGATCGGCGTGCCGGGCATCACCGGCAAGGAACCCGAGGTGATCGCCGTGGCCGTTGCGGCACAGTTGTTGCTCACGACTCCTGAGGGTTAACACGGAGCCGGCGCGGATCTTCCGGGCTGGATGCAAGCCCAAGAACTGTATACACTTTGGTCTACAGGTCGCAGCGGCGCCGGTCTTTCTGCGGGGAAAGCCGAGTTCGCGACCGAATGCCCGCTCACAGTGCCCGCAGTGGTGAGCCGCCTGGAGTCTTTCAATGGAAGCTTATTTGCTGGACTGGGTCAACCTGCTGCTGCGTTGGCTGCATGTGATCACCGCGATTGCGTGGATCGGTTCATCGTTCTATTTCGTCTTTCTCGACAACAACCTGCTGCGCCCCAAGTCGCCGGACCTCCTGGAAAAAGGCGTGGACGGCGCGATGTGGGCGGTGCACGGCGGCGGTTTCTACAACCCGCAGAAATACATGGTGGCGCCGAAGAAAATCCACACCGAACTGCACTGGTTCTACTGGGAGAGCTACTCCACCTGGCTGTCGGGGTTTGCGCTGTTCACCGTGCTGTACCTGTACAACGCCGGCACCTTTCTGATCGACAAATCGCTGATGGACTGGTCCCCCGCGGCGGCCATATCGGCGGCGCTGGGCTTTCTGGTGGCGTTCTGGCTGATCTACGACCGCATCTGCCAGTGGTTCGGCTTCCGTGAAAAAGGCGACGCCATCGTCGGCGCGCTGGTCTTCGCGGTCATCTGCGTGGCCTCCTGGGCCGCCTGCCAGCTGTTTGCGGGCCGTGCCGCCTTCTTGCTGGTGGGCGCGATGATCGCCACCGCCATGAGCGCCAACGTGTTCTTCTGGATCATTCCCGGCCAGCGCAAGGTGGTGGCGGCCATGACCTCCGGCGAGAAAGTGGATCCGAAGGCGCTGGCCATCCACGGCAAGCGCGGCAAGCAGCGCAGCGTGCACAACACCTACTTCACGCTGCCGGTGATCTTCGCGATGCTGAGCAACCACTACGGCTTCCTCTACACCAACAAATACAACTGGGCCGTACTCATTCTGATGATGCTCGCCGGCGCGCTGATCCGCCAGTTCTTCGTGCAGCGCCACGGGTGGCACCACGGGCGCGCGGCCAACCCCTGGCCCTTCGCGGCCGTGGGCGTGGTGCTGATTCTGGCCGTCATCGTTGGCATGAAGGCGCTGGAACCCGTGCCTGTGCCTGCTGCGGCCACCACCGACACTTCAAAATCAGTAGCAAATAATGACCCGGCGACGCTGGGAAGTGGCCCAAATAACTTCAAAACGGTGCAACATGTGCTGGAACAGCGCTGCTACATGTGCCACGGCGCCCAGGTGCAGATGAAGAACGTGCGTCTGGACACGCCCGAGGGCGTGAAAACCAATGCCCAGATGGTCTACCAGCAGGTGGTGGTGCTCAAGCAGATGCCGATGAACAACGCCACCGGCCTCACCGAGGCCGAGCGGGCGCTGATCGGCGAGTGGTTCAAGGCCGGCGCGAAGACGCAGTAGGGTGCCGCGGGCCCAGCGACTTTCGTTCAATCCCCGGGGATATGCGGTGGGTGCAGCTTCACCGGCGTGGCCGAGCGCTTGCGCATGCGGATATTGAGCAGTTCGACGCTCAGCGAGAAGGCCATCGCGAAGTAGACAAAGCCCTTGGGCACGTGGTACTCGAATCCTTCGGCGACCAGCACCACGCCGACCACGACCAGGAAGGACAGTGCCAGCATCTTGATGGTCGGGTGGTCCGACACAAATCGGCCGATCGGCCCGGCGAACAGCATCATCAGCCCGACCGAGGCGATCACGGCGGCGATCATCACGCGCACGTCGTCCACCATACCGACCGCCGTGATGATCGAGTCCAGCGAAAACACCAGGTCGATGACCATGATCTGCAGGATGACCGAGGTGAAGGTGGCTTTGACGACGCTGGTCGTGTGGTCTTCGGCGCCTTCCATGGACTGGTGGATCTCGGTGGTGCTCTTCCAGATCAGGAACAGGCCGCCCAGGATCAGGATCAGGTCGCGCCCGGAGATCTCCATGCCGAAAACGCTGAACAGCGGCGTCACCAGCCCGACGATCCAGGCCAGGACCAGCAGCAGGCCGATGCGCATGAACATGGCCATGAACAGCCCGATGCGGCGCGCGAACTCGCGCTTTTCCTTCGGCAGCTTGTCCACCAGGATCGAGATGAAGATGATGTTGTCGATGCCGAGCACCAGTTCGAGCAGGGTCAGCGTCGCAAAGGCGATCCAGGTTTGCGGGTTGGTGAGCAGTTCCATCATGGCGGGTCCTGGTGTCGGGTAGGCAGTGGCGACGGCCGCGCTGTGCGGCGGCGAAACCGCGCATCGTAATCCGGGTTCGGTTTGACCTTGTGTTCTATCGGGATTTCACGCACGCGGCAGGCATTGCCGCTCAGTTTCGATCGACGAACACTTTCACGGGCAAGGCTTCAAGCAGGGGCAGCAGTCTTGCGTCGACCTCAGCCTGGGACTGGACATGCCCCCCAGCCCGCATCCGCACGCGCACCGGGCCGTCGCCCTTGGCCAGCACCCCGGGGCGCATGTCGGCGGCCAGCCCGAGCGCTTCGCCCACCTGGTCCACCAGCGCCTGCACGACGGCGCCTGCCGCCAGCGTGCGCAACTCGGGCTTGTAGATCTTGCCGACGTTCGTCACCGGCATGTGATCCAGGATCGTGATCGAGCGGGGCTTTGCCGGTGCCTCATCGACCCGCGCCGCAGTGAACGCCAGCAGTTCGGCCTCGGTGGTCGTGGCGCCGGGCAGCAGCGTGGCGAAGGCGACCGGAAGCTCGCCCGCGTAGGCGTCAGGTGCGCCCACGGCGGCGCACAGGTGCACGGCGGGGTGCGCGCCCAGCGCGTCCTCGATCACCTTGGGGTCGATGTTGTGGCCGCCGCGGATGATCAGGTCCTTGGCGCGGCCTGACAGGTTCAGGCGCCCCTGCGCGTCGCGAAAGCCCAGGTCGCCGGTGATCAGCCAGCCGTCGGCGGTGAAGGCCTTGGCGGTCTCGGCCGCGTCGAGGTAGCCCGAGAACAGGTTGGGCCCGCGGTAGAGAACCATGCCGCTCTGGCCCACGGGCTGTTCGCGGTCGGTGGGCGCGCCCTCGGCGTCGAGTTCCACGATGCGCACGCGGGCGTAGGGAAGCGGCCATCCCACGCAGCCGGCCGGCGCCTCGCCGCCCGGCGGGGTGACGGTGGACAGGCCGGCGGTCTCGGTCATGCCCAGGCTTTCGCGCACGCTTAACCCGAAGTCGCGTTCGAAGCGCGCGGCCAGCTCCGGCGGCAGCGGTGCGGCACCGGTGCGCACCGAGCGCACGCTGGAGATGTCGGCGCCGTCCAGCGGCACGGCGGCCAGCGCGGCCAGCGCCGTGGGCACGCCCGAGATCAGCGTGGAGCGGTGCCTGGCCACGAGCTTCCAGTAGTTCTGGATCACGTCGCGGTTGCGAAACAGCGCCGCCGTCGGAATGATGGTCTCCATGCCCACCGCCAGCGAGCACAGCGCACCGGGCAGAACGCCGGCCACGTGGAACAGAGGGTAGCCGTTGATCAGCACGTCCTCGCACCGGAAGCCCTGCATCGTCGCGTTGGCCCAGGCGGTGAACACCTGCGCGCCGTGGCTGTGGCGCGCCAGCTTGGGCGCGCCCGTGGTGCCGCCGGTGTGAAAGTAGGCGGCGATGTCGGTTGCTGCGAAGTGCCGCTGGCTCAGCAGCCGATCGGCCGGCTGGGTGGCGCGCAGGGCATGGAAGTCCAGCACGCCATCGGGCCAGGGGCTTGCCATCTGCAGTGGCCCGCCGTCCGCCGTGACCAGCAGCAGGGTGGTCAGCTCGGGCATCAGCGTCTTCAGGTGCAGGGCCTTGGCCCGCATGCCCGACTCGTCGTCGTCGCCCTGTGCGATCAGCACCCGTGCGCCGCTGGCGCGCAGCAGCGACAGCAGCTTGTCGTCGCTGAGCATCGGGTTCAGCGGCTGCACGATGCCGGCGGCCTCGCCGCCCCACAGCGCCAGGTGGTAGGCCAGCCCGCCGGGCAGCATCACCGCCACCACGTCCTCGAAGCCCAGGTCCAGCTCACGCAGCAGGTTGGCGGTCTGGTGCATGCCTTCAAGCAGCATGCGATAGGTCCAGCGGGTTGACGGGCTATCCGGTTGCCCAGCGTGCAGAAAGGTCAGCGCCGTCCGGTCCGGGTAGGCATGTACCGTGTCACGGATCAGGTTGTAAGTGCTGGCCCAGGGGACGGCGTGTGCCAGCGGCGTCTGCTCGAGCCGTTGGAGGTCGGCTCCACAGCGGACGGGGGAAGGGGTGATGACGGGCATGGGCGGCAGGTCCGGGTTGGGGTGGCAGTCTGTGTGGATTGTAGGAACCGGCCTGTCCGGCGCGGCTGCGTGGGCTTGCGCACGCTGCGTGCGGCGCGACGCGCTCATACTGGTTGCCTTTTCACCGCTTCGCTGGAGGAATTCCATGGCCCGCCGACACACCGAACGCCACCGTACCGATCGCATTGGCTGGCTGCGCGCCGCCGTGCTGGGCGCCAATGACGGCATCGTCTCCACCGCCAGCCTGCTGGTGGGCGTGGCGGCGGCCAGCGCCAGCCACGACAATATTCTTGTCACGGGGGTGGCAGGGCTGGTGGCCGGCGCGATGTCGATGGCCGCGGGCGAATACGTGTCGGTGCATTCGCAGGCCGACACCGAGGCCGCCGACCTGGCGCGCGAGAGCGCCGAGCTCAAGGCCGATCCGGCGGCTGAAATGCGAGAGTTGACGGCGATCTATGTGTCCCGGGGGCTGGACGCCAGCTTGGCCGAACAGGTCGCGGAGCAGCTCACGGCCCACGATCCGCTGGGGGCGCATGCGCGCGATGAACTGGGCATATCCACCGCCTTCAGCGCGCAGCCTGTGCAGGCCGCACTGGCCTCGGCGGCCAGCTTCGCCGTGGGGGCGGTCCTGCCACTGGGCGTGGCGGCCGTGGTGCCTGGCCCCGGGCTGGCGGTCTGGGTGTCGGGCTTGTCGCTGGTGTTTCTGGCCGGGCTGGGGCTGGTGGCTGCGCGCGCTGGTGGCGCGCCGTTGGTGGCGGGCGCTTGGCGGGTCACGTTCTGGGGCGCTTTGGCGATGGGGATCACGGCCGGGGTCGGCGCACTCTTCGGCGCCGTGGTGTAGACAGGCCCTGACCCGCCGTCAGGGCCGCGAGGCCATCCAGAAAATCAGCGGCTGGTGCTGGAAAGCCACTTGCGCAGGCGCGCGGTGGCCGCGTTCAAGTCAGACTCGAACTCCTTCCAGCGATTGGCGCCCGCGCGCTGCATCTCGGCCAGCTTGCCTTCGGCGGCTTTCAGGTCCAACTGCAGGCCAGTGATCTGCATGTCGAGCTGGGCCTTGGCTTCGCTGGTGCTTTGGGCCGCGCGGGCTTGCAGGTCCGCCAGGCGGTTGCTGGCCAGGGTGATGTCCTGCTTGACGCTGGTGATGAAAAGGTCGCGTCGTGCGGTGTCATTGACATATTTGAACTCTGGCATGGCCGCTACCACCGCCTTGGTGGCGCCCGGCATGACGATCTTTCCGCCTGAATCCCGGATCTGCGAGATGGGAATCGCCACGTTGTGCCGGCCCATGCCAATGAAGCCGCCCGCGCCCACGATCACGTAGGACACGCTGCGGTCGGGCGAGATGATCAGGTCCTCGATCTTGCCGATCTTCTCGCCGGCCTCGTTGACCACGGTGCGGCCGAGGATGCTCTTCTTGACGCTCCACCCCAGGGCGACCTGGGTGGCTTCGGTGACCGATATGCCCACCGTGGTGGATCCCGCCACCTGGGCGCTGGCGGCGCCGATGGCACCCAGGTGGCCGGCGAGCAGCAAGGAGGCGATCAGCAGTGTGTTCTTCAGGGGCAGATGTGCCATGGAGCTTCTTTCGATGGGTTGGATTACGCCAGCGCCGCAAAACCTGGGGTGCCAGTCGACATCCTTTCTACCGGGGGTGCCGGCACGGGTCTGTGCGTTGGCGTACGCGCTGCGCGGTCACGGCGCTGCGCCGGACGGGTCAGGCCGATGGGGTCGTGGTGATGGGATTCAGACTGCAGGCGAACCGCGGCGGCTGGCTGACGCAGGGACTCCTGAAGCCATAGCAAGCTATGACCCATTGACGCTGGGAAGATGCCATTTTTCGCTGAATATCGGCCGCCCGGTCCGCCCCCGGGTCGCCTAGCGCTGCGCCCATCGCCCGAGCCCGATGGCACCGCCGATCATGGCCGCGTAGACCGCGAATCCGGCGGCAATGACGACGAAGAAGCTGGTGGCGGGTGCGTGGAAGTAGCGCACGGCAACCCAGCCTCCGCCAGCCACTACCACCACCCGTGCCACGCTCCCGGCCAGCGGCCAGAGCATGCGGCCAGCGCCCTGCGAGGCAAAGAACAGCGCCAGGCCCAGACCGAACAGACCGTAACTGGCGCCGACGATGTGCAGGTAGTCGGTGCCGAAGGCCAGCACGGCGGGGTCCGCGCTGAAGTGGTTCATCCACAGGGCAGGACGGATCGCCGCAACCGTCCCGATGCCGCCGGTGATCAGCGCGACCACGCCGGACCCCGTCCATGCGGCGCGCAAGGCGCGCTCGCGCTGGCCGGCGCCCATGTTGGTGGCGACCAGGGTGGTCAGCGCCGTGCCGAAGCCGAAGGCAATCGGCACCATGATGTATTCCAGCCGCGCGGCCACGCCGTAGCCCGCCAGCGCGGCCGTGCCGTAGCTTCCGATCAGCGCGGTGGCGGCGGCAATCGCGCCGTTGCTGAGCACCGGGCTCAGCGAGGCCGGTACACCGACGCGCAGGATGGTGCGAAGCAGCTCCGGGCGCAGCCCCCAGCCCGACGCCCGGAGCCGGATGGGCCCCTTGCCCCGCACCAGATGCGCAGCCAGCACGATGCCGGCGATCACGCTGGTGGCCAATGTGCTGAAGGCCGCGCCCCGCACGCCCATCGCCGGAACCGGTCCCCAGCCAAACACCAGCAGTGGGCACAGCAGCAGGTGGATCGCAGCCGTCACCGTGAGCATCATGGCGGGCAGCAGCATGTTGCCGGTGCCGCGGACGATGGCCGACAGCAGGGTCGGCACCCAGATGGTCAGCGCGCCGCCGAACAGCACATCGGAATAGGCCAGCGCCGTGTCCAGCGCCGGGCCCCGCCCGCCCATGGCCGCGAAGATCGATCGACCGAAACCCAGCATGATGGCCATGAAAACCGAGGCGAGGACGACCGCGATCAGCAGGGCCTGCGGGACCAGACCATGGGCCTCTTCGCGGCGCCCGCCGCCCAGCGCGCGCGCCACGGCGGAGGCCACGGCGCCGCCCATGCCGCCGTTGGACATCTGCAGCATCAGCATCGACAGCGGGAACACCAGCGCCACGCCCGCCAGCGCGTCAGCCCCCAGACGCCCCAGGATGTAGCCGTCGTAGCCGATGACCACGGTGGTGGCGAAAAGGCCGATCACGTTGGGTGTGGCCAGGCGCAGCAGCGTCGGCAGCAGAGGCGCGTGCAGCAGGTCCCGCGTCCGGCCTGCCGCCGCGGCGTCGCCCGAACCCGAGGGGGCTCCGTCACTCATGGCGAAAGCGACGGTGCGCTGAGCAGGTCCGTGCAGTCGTCGAGCAGCGCGTGCAGGGCGGCGACGCGTTCCACGCCGAGCGTGGCGTTGACGCTTTTCTGGGCCGCTTTCCAGTGTCCCATTGCTTGGGTGTGCTTGTCGCGGCCGGATGCCGTGAGGCTGATCAGCCGGCTGCGCGCATCGGCGCCCGCTGCCTGCACCAGCCAGCCCGCGGCCAGCAGGGGCTGCAGGTTGCGCGTCAGCGTGGAGGCGTCCAGGCCCATCCGCCGGGCCAGTTCGCCGGGCGCGACCGGACCCTGATGCAGCACGTGACTCAGCAGCGAATACTGCGTCGTCTTGAGGCCGGCCTTGGCCAGCTCCTGGTCATAGTGCCGGGACAGCAGACGCGCCAGCTGGCGCGTCTTGAAGTTGGTGCAGCCCTTGGGTGTCGCAATGGTGGCGTTCATCCAATGATTGTAGCTGCAAGAATTGCAGGTGCAAGGAAACAGGTGTCGGGCGCCAGGGACGCACCGGACGCGGATGCGCCAATACAATGGTGACGGCCCCCGTCCCCGACCTTGTCCGATATTGACGCCAGCTTGCATGTTCCGCCTCACCGACTATCCCCTGCTGACTTTCCTGATCGCCTTGGTCGTGCTCGGCCTTTCAGCCTGGTTCGGTGCGGGCACGCTGCGGCGGCGCCGGCCGATCGACGGGAATGCACTCGAAGACTTCCGGGTGGTACAGGGCGCGGTTCTGACCTTGCTGGCACTGATCATCGGCTTCACCTTTTCGATGGCCATCGGACGTTACGACCAGCGCAAGAACCTGGAGGAGGCCGAAGCCAATGCGATTGGCACCGAATATGTGCGTGCCGACCTTCTGCCCGCGGCCGATGGGGCCAAGGTCCGGGCGCTGTTGCGCCGTTATACCGACGAGCGCATCCTGTTCTATACGACGCGCGACTTCCAGGAAGAACAGAAAGTCAATGCCCGCACGGCGCAGTTGCAGAACGAGCTGTGGGCGGCGATCCTGGCGCCCGTTATGGCGAACCCGACGACCGTGATGGCGCTGGTGGTCAACGGCATGAACGACGTCCTGAATTCGCAGGGCTACACGCAGGCCGCCTGGTGGAACCGCATTCCGCCTGCGGCCTGGATGCTGATGATGCTGATTTCGGTGGGTAGTTGCGTGGCGGTGGGCTATGGCGCCAGGGACCTCGCGCGCGAGCGGCTCATGCTGCTGGCCGTGCCGGCCATCGTGGCGACGTCGTTCTTCTTCATCGCCGATATCGACAGCCCTCGCGCCGGCGTGATACGGGTCATTCCTCAGAACCTGCACAGCCTGGCCCAGTCGCTGGCGCCTAAGTGATTCGATAAAGAGAGCGGTTTGCGACCATCCGATGCCGGGAAGAACAACAAACAACGGAATAGGCAGGCCGTCATCGGCCGAAATAGCCGTTCGCGGAGCGTTCAGGCCGCTCGCCTCGAAAAGAGCCTTTTTTCTGTCGGGCTTGTGCCTGTTGGGCGTGGCGGCCACGACGCCCATGGCCCTCGCGAAGACGCCGGGCGAGGTGGCGGTTGGCGCCGTGTTGCCGGATGCCACGATGACCGGACTGACGGTGCCCTACCGCAAGCTTTCCGACTTCCGGGGCAAACCGCTGATCATCAACGTCTGGGCCAGCTGGTGTGGCCCCTGCCGGGCCGAAATGGGATCGCTGGAGCGACTGTCGCGGCTCAAGGGTGCGAGCCAGTTCACGTTGATCGGCATTTCCACCGACGACCATCCGGAAGCGGCCCTGGTCTTTGTGCAGCGGACCGGCACGTCGTTCGGGCACTTCATCGACCAGCGGCTGGTGCTGGAAAACATGCTTGGCGCCGACCGCCTGCCCCTGACCGTGCTGGTCGATGCGCAGGGCCGCGTGGTCGACAAGATCGTGGGCGCCCGCGAGTGGGACAGCCCTGAATCGCTGAAGCTGATCGGCAAGGCCTTTCGCATCCGGCTGTGACGGCACCCACGCCTGGGCCGGCGGGGCAGCTGCCCCTCAGGCGCGGATGGCGGCCCCCAGCATCGTCAGGCCCGAGACCAGCAGCAACCCATCCATCATGAGCTTGAAGCGATCGCCATCGAGCCGGATCACCAGGCGTTTCGCGATGAAGGCGCCGCCCACCAGGGAGGAGCCGATGATCAGACCCTTCGTGATGATCTCCAGCGGCAGTGCACCGAGAGTGCGGAAGGTCAGGGCCTTGGCCAGGTAGACCGCCAGCGAGCCCATGGCCTCCGTGCCCAGGTAGGCACCCTTGACCAGGCCATAGGCCAGGAAGAAGGGCGCGTTGATCGGCCCGGTGCTCACCACGATGCCGGTGATGTAGCCGATGACCGCGCCCACGCCCGCCATGTGCCAGAGAGTGAGCGTCCAGTGCTGGCGCGCCATCCAGCGGCGCACCGGGATCATGCCGATGAAGAAAATCCCCAGCGCCATCTCCACCATGCCTGGCGACAGGGTCAACAGGGTTCTGGCGCCCAGCGCGGCCGCCGGGATGCCGGTGGTGCTGTAGGCCGCCGTGACGCGCCAGTCCACCTCGCGCCACCAGGCGGCCACGCGCGACGCATTGGCCATGATGGACGCAATCGCCATGATGGGCACCGCCTCGCGTGGGCCGAACACCAGCACCAAGGCGGGCATGAGCATGATCGACGTGCCAAAGCCCACGATGCCGCCGACCGTGCCGGCGATCAGGCCCAGGATCAGGACGAGGGCGAAGTCCATGCCGGGCGTGCCGCCGTGCCGAATCCGGCCGGCTTACTTGCCCTTGATGCCCAGCAGTTCGACTTCAAACACCAGCGTCGCGTTCGGTGGCACCGCGCTGCCGGCGCCGCGCTCACCATAGGCGATCGATGGCGGGCAGGTCAGCTTGGCCTTGCCTCCGACCTTCATTTTCTGCACGCCTTCGGTCCAGCACTTGATGACGCCGGTCAGGGGGAATTCGATGGCCTCATTGCGCTTGTAGGAGCTGTCGAACTCGCGACCATCGGGGAAGGTGCCGCGGTAGTGCACCTTGACCGTATCGGCGGCCGTGGGGCTGGGGCCGGTGCCATCCTTGAGCGAGCGATAGACCAGTCCGCTGGAGGTGACCACGGCGCCGGGCTCCTTGGCAGCCTCGGCCACAGCGGTGTTCTGGGCCCAGATGGGGGATACGGCGGCCAGGGCGGCGGCCAGGGTGGCGATGCGCAAGGTGGTATTCATGGGGTGGATCCTCGGATTGGAAAAACAGGCAGGATTGTCGCCGCTTGGGCCCGTCTTTGGGTTTTCCCGGAATCACACATCGCAGCACGCGGTGCGCCGGCCCGCACAGTGCCTGCTACGCTACCGCTCCTGTGTAACAGCCGTCCAACTTCAAGCAAACCCGCATGAGCCCTCCAATTCCACTCCAATGGGTCGGATTCATCGCCCTTCCGACGCTATTCACGGTCATGTTCGCCATCGGCCTGATGCTGGGGCCGGCGCAGGTGGCAGCGGCCATGACGCGGCGGACCATCCTGCTGGCGGTGCTGTTTGCGGCGGTGGTCCCGCTGCCGGTGGTGACCATTGTGGCGGTGGAACTGTTCCAACTGCGCGGACCCGTTGCAGTCGGCTTGTTGCTCATGGCCATCTCGCCCGGCGCGCCATTTGCTTTGCGCAAGGCCATCGACGCGGGCGCACACCGCGACTTTGCGCCTGCGCTGCACATTGCCATCGTCGCGCTGGCCGTGGTGACGGTGCCCCTTTCCGTGGCCATCCTCGATGCGCTGTTTTCGGCGAACTTTCAGGTGACGTACGGGCAGATTGGGCGACAGGTGTTTGTCGTGCAGCTCCTGCCGCTGCTGGCGGGAGCGCTCGTGCGCTATCTGAAGCCGGGCCTTGCCGCGTGGCTCGAGCCGCGCGCGGCCCGCCTGGGCAACGGCCTTGTTGCGGTGTTCTCGGCGGTGACGCTGATTGACATCGTGCCCATCATTGCCGGCATCGGTTGGGTTCCGACGGCCGCGGGCGCCGGCATGGCGGTGCTGGCGCTGATCACCGGTGCGCTCGTTGCGGGCCGTGACCCCGAGATTCGCCCGGCGGCCGCCATCGCGGTGGCCATGCGAAACCCGGGGCTCGCGCTGACGATGGCCGAGGCCAATCATGCGCCGCCGGTGGTGAGCGCGGTCATCATGGGGTACACAGCGGGGGTTGCTCTGGTGGTGTCGGCGCTTCTTTGGCACAAGCGCCGGCAGACCCGCGCACTGGGGTTATGAACGAAGCCGGATTTTTCGTGCACAGGTTCCCGCGCGGTTTGCGCAGCTGTCCTTGATCTGCCGCAGCCCGACGCTGGATCGGCCTTGTGCGAGCGGCAAGGGCTGCGTACAGTCAGGTGCAGAGAAGCCTTATCCGTGACCTGGAGTGAACCTATGACCATGAAAACCAAACTGCTGTGCCTGGCCGTGCTGCCTGCCAGCCTTGCAGCCTGGGCTGCCGATGAGCCGGCGATCAACCCCCGCGTTGTGGCGGCGCTGGAACAGATGGGAGAGCACCTGCGCAGCCTGCCGAAGTTCCAGGTTGATGCGCAGTTGACGCTGGACGTGGTGAACGAGTCCGGCCAGAAGATCAAGACCCTGGGTACCAGCCAGATGACGGCGCTCGGGCGAACTGGCTTGCGCGTGAAGCTCTCGACGGATCGTCAGACGCGGGTGTTCTTCTACAACGGAAGGAAATTCACCCAATACTCCCCGCGCCTGAAGTTCTATACCACGGTCGATGCGCCGGACAATGTCCAGGACATGCTTCATGCGGTGGAGAAGCACTACGGACTGCAGGTTCCGATGGAGGACCTGTTCCAGTTCGGCAAGGATTCGGCGCAGATCAAGGCGCTGACGGCTGCCAGCTATGTCGGTCCGTCCACCGTCAACGGCAAGGTCTGCGATCAGCTGGCGTTGCGTCGGCCCGGCGTCGACTGGCAGGTCTGGGTCACGCGTTCCGGGAAACCCCTGCCTTGCCAGATCGTCGTGACGCGGACTGACAAGCCCGCGCAACCCGAATACTCCGCCGTCTTCCGGTGGAACCTGAATCCGAAGGTGACGCCGGCAGCCTTCACCTTCCAGCCGGGCAAGGGCGATGCCGAGATTGCGTTCAAGAAAATCGCCGAATAAGGGAGCCGCCCATCATGTCCAAATCGATCCTGAATCCCGCACTGGTGGCCCTTATCGGTGCATCCCTGCTTTCGTTCGGTTTTCCGCTTGACAGCGCAGCCGCCCCGCGCGGCGGCGGTGCGGCGGCCGGCGGCAATCGTGGTGCGAACGCGAACCAGAACGTCAATGCCAGCGCGAACCGCAACGTCAACGCCAACACAAATGTCAATGCCAATCGCAATGTCAACGTCAACCAGAACACCAACGTCAACCGCAACGTCAACGTGAATGTCGACAACAACTACAACAACAACTACAACAACCGATACGACCATCCGGTGGCCGCGGCAGTGGCCGTGACAACCGCGGTGGCCGTCACCGCGGCGGCTGTTGGCAGCGTCGTGTATGCGAACCAGATGCCGACGAACTGCGTGCAGGTCAGCCGCTACAACACGATCTACATGCAATGCGGGTCGACCTGGTACCAGCCACAGTACCAGGGCAGCAACGTGACCTATGTCGTGGTCAACCAGCCCTGACCGGCAAATGGCGGCGAGCGCGCTGCGCGGCAGCGTTTTTCTGCGATGATTTCAAACTGACATCGGGATTGCCGACGACGCCATCCCCCCCTACACACAACGGAGAGAACCATGAGTGACACGCCCAGCTATGAAACCAACCGGTGGACCAAGCACTTCGAGGAAAACGACCTGGAGATCGCCCGCCTTGCGGTGATGATGGATATTCCCATTCTGGACCCCGGCGTCATCGATCGGATTCTGGGCAACGACGCCAGTGTCTGCGGCAAGCAGAAGCCCCGAGCTTTCGCAGAGTTGCGTGCCATGATGATGATGCATGCCGCGGATCAGTTGAAGGCCACGAATTCGCTGGGCGCCCTCGAGACCCAGGACATGGTGCGCGGAATTGTCGATCGGCTGCGCGAGCGCATCGGAGACCGGTTGGGCAACCGCCAGGAACCGCCATCCGCCTGATCGTCCGCCGATTTTTCCTGAACTTTCCGAAGCACCATGAAAACCTTCATTCACGCCTTCAAACTCCTGCTCGCTTTTTCGCTGCTTGCATTGGCCGCCGGTTGCGCGTCGTCCAGCAAGGGCACCCAGGACCTGGCCATCGCCGCCGGATTCAAGGTCATCACGCCGGTCAACCCTGAACAGAAGGCGCTGTTGCAAACCCTCCCGGAGGGCAAGATCACCCAGATCACGCACGACGGCAAGCTCTATTACGTCCTGCCAGATGCGCCCAACAACCAGGCCTACGTGGGCGGCCCCAACGAGTACCAGGTCTACCAGCAGATGCGCGTGGCCAAGCAGATCAGCGACAACAACCTGGCGGCCGCCCAGATGAACCAGATGAACGCCATGAACTGGGGCATGTGGGGCGGCTGGGGTGGCGTCGGCGGCTTCCGCTATTGATGGGTTGGCTGCGCGCCCGGGGCAGCCCGGGGCCCGGCCGTTTCTGCGCCGACCTGGAAGGATGTCCGGCTTGCGGAGCTGAGGCGGGGCTCTGACAGGCGGACTTAGAGCCAGACACCGCTGCGCGGCAGCTGGATTGACTGCGAAGGGTCGCCGCCGGTGGCCAGCGCGCCGAACACCAGGCTGAGCAGCGAGATGAAGATGCTCGCAAAGAAGGCGGTCCAGAAGCCTGACACCCGGAATCCCTTCACCAGCGCCGAAACCAGCAGGATCATGAGCGCATTGATCACAAGCAGGAACAGGCCAAAGGTGAGCATCGTCAGCGGCAGGGTCAGCACGATCAGCAGCGGCTTGACCACCGCATTGGCAAAGCCCAGCAGGAGTGCCGAAACGATCAACGCCGATGTGCTTTCGAACCGGACCCCCTTGAAGATGTGACTGGCCACCCAGAGAGAAAGGGCGGTGATGGCCCAGTGCAGCAGGAAGGGCGTCAGGTTGTTCAGCATGGGTTCGGCCCTTGGGCTTGCGAGAGGTTCCGCGCACACGATGGTGCCGGCAGCGCGGAAGTGCCCGGGCAATGGCTGAGAAAGGCCGGCTCAGCGGTGGTGTTCACGCCGACGCTGTTCCGAAACGAAATCCTCAAGCTCGGGATCCATCGCGTTGCGTGACGAAACGATGCCGATGGGGCGACCGCTCTCCACGACCGGCACATGCCGGAAGCCGTGTTCCTGCATCAGCAGCAGCGCGTGACCGTAGGACCGGCTGGGTTCCAGCGTGAGCGGCGACGGCGTCATCACGGTGTCCAGATGGGTTGTGGCTGGATCGAGATCCTTGGCAATCACCCTGAACACGACGTCGCGTTCGGTGAAGATGCCGACCAGGCTTTCATTTGCGACCACCAGCACAGCACCGGCGTTGCGCGTGGCCATCAGGCGCGCAGCATCGCTGACGGTGGTCTGTGGTGGCGCGGTCAGAAAACGGTCCCGCTCCATGATGCTCTTGATGGGTCGATCGAACATGAGAACCTCCGTCGGGCGATGCTAGTCACCTCGATTTCCGGCGTGTTGCGCCAGATCAAATCACCGGCGTCGCGTCGGCAGGGTAAGTCCGGGGATGGCCGGCCGCAGGGGCTACAGAGCCTTCTGCACCAGGGCTCCACTGAAGAGGTACGGAAGTCGGGGGCCACGGTCTGTGGCGGCCCCACCCTTGTCCTCGACGCTGATCGCAAGCTGCGACACGGTGGCCAGTGCGGCATCACTCGCTGGCAGCTGATGCGTCTTGCCTGCGCTGTTAAGCACGCCCAGGGAGCGGGGCGGTGCACCTGGCACCAGGGCCCACAGCTGCAACGTGTCCTCCCGGCCCTCCTTGACCGTGTTCAGTCGCTGGAGCTGCATCGTCCGTTCCTGGGGGTCGAAGGTGGCGAGCATCGCCGGCGCCTGAGCGGTGTCGAGCAGGACAGCGATGTATTTGATCCGCGGCGTGGCCTTGAGCTGGGCCTGCAGGTGCGCCACCTGTGCCTTGAACTGCTCATACATGCTGGCGCCGGCAGCAAGGCCGAATGCGATGACCAGAATGCAGGCGATGGTGGCCGCACGCCAGCGCCCGGCGTGACAGGGGGAAGAAGATGCGGGAATGTCGGACATGGCCAGAACGTGGTTTTCCAGGGTATTCGCAGAGGGCGTGGTGGACAGACCGGCCGGGTGTCGTCTTCCCGGGCGTTTCCGCCACCTGCAGGCCAAGTGTAGTGTGGGATGCGCCGGTGCACCGGCGCTGTGCAGGGCTGTCCTTACCGCGTATGCTTGTCGCCATGCTGCGCCTGACCCGTGCTCCCAACCTCGCTCTGGCCCGGCTTTGGGCCGATGCGCTGGGTGTCGAGGGGATCGGTGCGAGCGTGCAACGCGAGTTCCTCGCCGGCGTGGCCGGGCAATTGCCCCCGGATCAATGCCTGCCCGAAATCTGGATCGACCATCCCGAGCAGGAGGCGCGGGCCCGCCAGTTGCTGCACGACCTTCAGCATGTTCCGCAGCAGCGTTGGCGGTGCGCCTGCGGCGAGCAGGTGGAAGGCGGCTTCGAGCAGTGCTGGCAATGCGGATGCTGGATGCCACGGTGAGCCGGCCTGGCCGGCAGGCATGAAAGCTTGCGACAATCGGGGCTTTCGATCTACCCCCTTTTCGGGCCTGAAAGGTTGTTCATGACGTCTCGCTCCCTGTTCTGTTCGCTTGTGCTGCTTTTTTCCATGCTGATGTCAGGCTGCTCGCAGCAGGAAGGCCCCAAGTCCGCACCTGCGCCGGCGGCCAAGCGGGAACTCTCCCTGGAGACGGTGGCCGCTCAGGGCAAAGGCTTCACTGTTGGCGCCATGATGAGCTCCAACACGGTCTACGTCTTCTTCGATGCCCAGTGCCCGCATTGCGGGCACTTGTGGGAGGCCTCGCTGCCGCTGCAGAAAAAGCTCAAGTTCGTCTGGATCCCGGTGGGCTGGATCAATGCCAGCAGCACGGCGCAGGGGGCGGCGCTGCTGACGGCGGCGAATCCGGGCGCGCTGATGAGCGAACACGAAGCCTCCCTGCTGGCGAAAAAGGGCGGCATTTCCGCGTCCAGCAGCATCCCCGCCGAGATCGAGCAGACCATCAAGAGCAACACGCAGTTGCTCAACAGCTTCGGCGCGGAGGCGGTGCCCTTCATCGTGGCGCGCAATGCGAAGACCGGCCAGACGGTGAGCCGTGACGGCGCGATGTCCACGCCGGCGCTGGCCGAATTCCTCGGCGTTGAGGCGCCGTAAGCCGGCAAACGGGGGCGTTGCATGACAGCGCCTGCACACCCCGCTCAAGCCGCCGCCACGGCGCATGAACAGCGGGTGGCGGGCCTGGTCCGGTGGTTGGCCGCAGCCGACCCGCGCGAGCCCCTGGCGGTGGTTCGCACCCACATCTCCACGGTGATCCTGGCGGGCCCGCTGGCGTACAAGCTCAAGCGGCCGGTGCGCCTGACGTTCCTGGACTTCTCTTCGCTGTCGCAGCGGCGCTTCTTCCTTGAAGAGGAACTGCGCATCAACCGGCGCACCGCGCCGCAGCTGTACCTGGATGTGCGGCCGGTCACCGGCACGGTGGATCAACCCGTGATCGGTGGCGACGGCGAGCCCGCCGACTGGGTGCTGCGCATGCGCCGGTTTGAGGCCGATGGCGAATTTGCCTCGATGGCGCGCGCCGGCTTGCTGCAAGCGCGGGACGTGGAGGCGCTGGCCGGGCACCTGGCCGCCTTTCACCGCTCGTTGGCGCCGGTGACCGCGGAGGCGCCGGGCGGCCTGCCGCCCAAGGACGCGCGCCAGTGGGCGCTGGAGAGCCTGGACGAAATCGCCGCACATCCCTTGCGGCCGAGGGGTTGCTCCCTGGACGAACTGGCAGCCGTGCGGCGCGCGATCGACGAGACCTTCACGCAGGCCCAGGCGCTTGTCGATCAGCGCCGTGCGCAGGGCTTTGTGCGCGAGTGCCATGGCGATCTGCATCTGGGCAATCTGGTGCGCTGGCAGGGCGAGGTGTTTGCCTTCGATGCGATCGAGTTCGACGCGCGGCTGCGCTGCATCGACGTTGTCAGCGACGTCGCCTTCACCTTCATGGACCTGCACGCGGTCGGCCTGCGCCCGCTGGCCTGGCGCTTCATCAACGCCTGGGTCGGACACACCGGCGACTATGGCGGCTTGGTGCTGCTGCACCGCTACGCGGCCTACCGGGCCCTGGTGCGGGCCAAGGTGGTGCTGCTCAGCGGGGGCGACGCAGCAGCCTTCATGGCCTTCTGGCGCCTGGCGTCAGAACTGGTGCGCGGGCCGCAGCGGCCGCGGCTGGTGATCACGGTGGGGCTCAGCGGATCCGGCAAGTCCACGGTGGCGTGCGCGCTGGCCGACGCAATGGGCGCCATCTGGCTGCGCTCGGATGTGGAGCGCAAACGCCTGCACGGCCTGCAGCCCCACGAACGCCCCCAGGCGGGGTCAGGCCTGTACGGGGTGGACGCCACGCAGCGCACCTATGCGCGCCTGGGCGAACTGACGCAGACCCTGCTGGGCGCGGGCCTCTCCGTGGTGGTCGATGCCGCCTTCCTGCGCCGCGACGAGCGCGAGGCCATGCGCGCCCTGGCGGCACGCCTGGAGGTGGGCTTTTCGATCGTGGTGTGCACCGCCGAGACCGCGCAGCTGCAGGCGCGCATCCTGCAGCGGCTGCAGGCCGGCAAGGACGCCTCGGACGCCACCCTGGAGGTGCTGGCGCTGCAACAGCGGGTGCAGGAGCCCCTGACGCCGGATGAACAAGGTCACGCTGTGGAGGTGGCCAACGACGGGCCGCTGGAGGCACTGGCAGACCCGGTGCGGCGGCTGGTCGCCGCCTGGAGCCTCCAAGAAAGCTCGCCGGCCTGAATTTCAGACAAAAGCAGCCACATCCCAGCGCCAAATGGTCAGTAGTTGCTCCTGAAAAAGGAGTCTCTGACACCTGGGCGACAGCGTTGAGAAGCGCCCTGCAGCGCCCGGCGCGTATGCTTTTGCTCCCATTGGAGGTGCCTCATGAAAAAAGTTGCGTTGGGCTTGGGCATGTTGTTGCTGGCCCTGATGGCCTATCTGGCGCTCTGGCCGGTGCCGATCCAGCCGGTCAGCTGGAAGGCGCCGGCGGCGTCCGGCTACGTCGGGCCGCACGCGGCGAACCAGAAGCTGGCCGGCCTGAAGATGATCGACCTCGGCGGCGAGGAGGGCCCGGAGCACGTCGTGCTGGCGCGCGACGGCAAGCTCTACACCACGGTGCTCAGCGGCAACATCCTGCGCATGAACCCCGACGGCAGTGGGCGGGAGGTGTTTGCCAACACCGGCGGGCGGGTGCTGGGCTTCGATTTCGACGCGGCCGGCAACCTGATCGCCGCGGATGCGGTCAAGGGGCTGTTGTCGATCGGCCCGGACCGCAAGATCACCGTGCTGACCGACCAGGTGGGCGGCGACCCGATCCGCTACGCCGACGCCGTGGTGGTGGCCCGCAACGGCAAGATCTACCTGAGCGACGCCTCGACGCGCTTCGCACCCGCACGCTGGGGCGGCACCTTCGAGGCCAGCGTGCTGGACATCATCGAGCAGTCGTCCACCGGCCGCATCCTCGAATACGACCCGGCCACCCGCGGCACCCGGGTGGTGGCCAAGGGCCTGAGCTTTGCCAACGGCGTGGCCTTGAGCCAGGACGAGAAAGACCTGTTCGTGGCCGAGACCGGCAAGTACCGCGTCTGGAAAATCCCCGCCGAGGCGCGCGAGCTTGACATCGCCCAGGGCGGCGCGCAGGCGCGCCTGCTGCTGGACAACCTGCCCGGCTATCCCGACAACCTGATGCGCGGTATGGACGGGAAGATCTGGATGGGGCTGACCAAGCCGAGAAGCCCGGTGGTCGACGGCATGGCCGAAAAACCTTTCCTGCGCGAGATGACCCTGCGCCTGCCGCGCGCGTTGTGGCCTGTGCCCAAGGCCTACGGCCATGTGATGGCTTTCACCGAGGACGGCAAGATCGTCGCCGACCTGCAGGACCCCAGTGGCGCCTACCCCGAGACCACGGCCGTCACCGAAACCGCCGACCGCCTGTACGTGCAGAGCCTGCACGCCAAGGGCCTGGGCTGGCTGGACAAAAAATAGGCCGCTCGCGGCGGCCTTGGACTCACAGGCAGGCGATCAGGCCGGCTTCTTGGCCGCCGCCTTGCGGGCCGGCGCCTTCACGGCGGCCTTCTTGGCTGGTGCGGCTTTACGGGCGGCCGCCTTCTTCGGTGCTGACTTGGCCGGCGCGGCGGGTTTCGCCTCAGCGACGGCCTTCTTGGCGGGCGCCTTGCGGGCCGTCGCCGGTTTGGCGGCGGCCTTGGGCTTGGCCGCCTTGGCGGCGGGGGCATCGCTGCCGCCCTTCCAGCTCAGGCGGGCTTTCTTGGCCAGCGTGACCACCTTGGCGATGGCTTCGTCGGTGAAGACGCCGTTGACGCCGGAGATGGCCGCCAGCTTCATTCCGTGCTTGATGCCGAGCTTGTAGATTTCCTTGACCTTTTCCCACTCGGTGTCGCGGCCGACGGTGAAGACCTCGAAGCGGCCTTCGAGCGCCAGCACGATGGTCTCGGCCAGGCAGGCGTAGATCACGTTGGGCGGCAGGCCGATGCTCTTGAGTCCCTTGACCTTGGTCGGCAGCTCGATCTCGCCCGACTCGATGACCAGCACGTCCGGGCGCTTGGCCACGTCGGAGGCGGGCAGGTCCAGGGGCCGCGCCACGTCGGTGATGACGCAGCCCGGCTTCACCCGCATGATGTCCAGGATCTCTTTGCCCGCACCGGAGGTGGAGGTGACGATCATGTCCATGTCGCCGAGCAGTTCGTTGTAGTCGGTGGTGGCCGTGACCTTGGCGTCCGGCGTTTCTTCCAGGATCGAGTCGCGCAGCGCTTCCAGCTTGGACATCGTGCGCCCGGCGATGTAGACCTCGTCAAAGGCCATGGCCAGCAAGCGCGCACTGACCGAGCCGATCGAGCCCGAGGCGCCGATCACCATGGTCTTGGCGGCCACCTTCTTGGTGACGGGGTCGATCTTGACCAGCCCCATGCGGCGCATGGCGTCGGCGGCGGCCCACAGCGCGCCGGAGGCCGAATAGCTGTTGCCCGTCGTGATGGGGATGCTGGCACGCTTGGCCACGGTCACGCCGGCATCGCCCACCACCTTGGTGAACGCGCCCAGGCCCATGATCTGCGCGCCCATCTTCTCCGCGATCTTCGCGGCGTGCAGCAGGCGGCGGTAGGTGAACTCGGGGCTGCGCGAGAGCATTTCCTTGGGCGTGCCGCCCACGGAGATCAGCCAGCCCTCGGCCTCGGCCCCGGTGGGCGAGATGATGTTTTCCATCTTGCAGTACACCATCGGCGGCATGTGGGCGGCCAGTGTCTCGACCTTGTCCATCACGAACTTGGGCGTGGACTTCGGGATCGGGAAGGCGTTGCGGATGTAGTTCTGGCTCAGGGGGTGGATGACGAAAGCGAAACGACGGATGTTGCGGAAGTGGCCCGTGGGGTGCAGCAGGCGCGGCTTGATGTCGAGTTCGTCAAGAATCTCGACAAAATCATCGTCCGAGACTTCTTCCTGGGGTTTCTCCAGCGCGGCCAGGATCATCGCTTCAATGGTGTTGACGCCGACGACCTTGTCAAACAGTTTGGGCGACACGTCGACCACCAGATTGACCTTGCACTTGGTGAAGAAGGCCAGGCGCTCCTCATCGACCGCCGAGGTGATCAGTGTCTTGCCTTCGAGGTTCTTCGCGTTGCCGACCGCCTTGAGCTCGGCAAAGGTGCCGACGATGACGTGGGACTTGGCCACCACGCTGGCGATGCGGCTGCCCTTGAATCCGGACAGGGCCGACTCCAGCATTTCTCCGGGTTTGCCCGAGAGCATCCATTCGCTGCCCTTGGCATAGAGCTCCAGTTGCTCCAGCGAAGTCAGCATGGTCGGCGCGCCGGTCTGGAACAGCGCGTCGGCGAAGCTCAGGTTCTTGGTGTAGTCCGACAGGGCTACCGCCATGTCGTAGTTGCGCATGCCCGACAGGAACAGCACCAGGTTGTTGTTGAAGTAGTGGCCCAGCTCCTTCTGCACGTAGCGCACGGCGCGCACCTGCAGCAGCCGGCGCAGGGTGGCGCCCGTGGTGACCGGCACCCGCGTCACCACATGCAGCAGGCGCTGGGTTTCCTTGTTCACCACCGTGCGCAGGCCCACCTGGTAGTGGTCGCCGATCTCGCCCAGGCCGATGGCGTCGGCCGTGGCCTGCTGTCGGCGCATCAGCTCCCAGGCCTTGCCCGTGTCGTCATCGGCGCCCATGCGCTTGACCGAGAAGGACTGGCCGAGAAACTCGGTCTTGAACTCGAAATCCTGCTTGGAAGAACCCAGCGTGACCGTCACCACTTTTTTCATTGCATTGCTCCTCTTGTTGTTCCTTGAATCCATGCCGACCGGCGGTTCTGCATCGGTCGGGGTGCCGGTGGATACTGCCAGAAACCGGACTGACCTGCATGGGCGGGCCGCCGCCGGCGACCCGGCATCGCCTCAGGCGGCGGCCTTGCGCTTGCGCGGAGTCGGCTTGGTCGAGGCAGCCTTCGCCGGGGCTGACTGCGGTGGCAGTGCCTGTCGGATGATGCCCTCGCAGACCTCCTGGGTCATGTAGCGCGGCACCGGGTAGCCGGTGTGGGCCTCGTGACAGGCGGCCTTGGCCAGCTCGGGGACGTCGGCTTCCTTCAGCGCCTGCAAACAGGTGGGAATGCCGAGGTCTCGGTTCAGTTGTTCCACAGCCTCCAGGAACTTCTCGGCCAGTTCGTCTTCCGGCTCTTCAGCGCGGCCCACCCGGGCCCGCACCGCCAGCTCGGCCAGTTTGGATGTGATCGCCGGGCGGGAATACCGCAGCACGTAGGGCAGCATGATCGCGTTGGCCAGGCCGTGCGGCGTGTGGTACAGGCCGCCGAACTGGTGCGCGATGGCGTGCACGTAGCCCACGTTGGCGCGGGTGAAGGCAAAGCCGGCATAGGTGGAGGCCAGCGCCATCTTTTCGCGGGCCGCCAGGTTCTTGCCGTCGTTGTACGCGGTGCGCAGGTTCTCGAAGATCAGGCCCACTGCCGACAGCGCCATGCCGTCGGAGTAGGGCGTCTTCCAGTTGCCGACGAAGGCCTCGATCGCATGGGTGAGCGCATCGATGCCGGTGGCGGCGGTGATGGCGGGTGGCAGACCGGTCATGAGCGCGGGGTCGAGCGCGGCCATCTTGGGCACCATGCGCGGATCGACGATGACCAGTTTGCGATGCGTCTCGGGGTCGGAAATCACGGCCGCCACGGTCACTTCAGAGCCGGTGCCCGCGGTCGTTGGTACGGCGTAGATCTTCACCGGTGAGCGCAGGCCCTTGAGGTAGCCGGCGAGCTGGCGCAGCGACTTGCCGGGGTTGGCCACGGAGACGGCGATGGCCTTGGACGCATCCATCGAAGAGCCACCGCCGAAGGCCACGATCGCGTCGCAGTCATGCTCCTTGTAGAAGTCGATGGCTTTCTCGATCAGGGGAATGGGCGCGTCGGGCGTGATCTCGTCGAAGACGACGAACCGGGCGCCGCCTTCGGTGAGCGCGTCGGTCAGTCCCTTCAGCAGGCCCAGCTTCGAAATGATGCTGTCGGTGACGATCAGGATCTTGCTGTGGCCAAAACCGGCGATGGCCTGACCCAGGCGAGCACTGGAGCCGGGGCCGACCAGCAGGGTCGGCTGCGGAATGGGGATGAAGCGCGTCACCAGGCCGGCGCCTTTCATCAACGCGCTCAGGCCAGTGGCACGTACCGAATCACTCATCAGGTCGGAAATCAAGGACAAGGAAGTCTCCAGAGCAAAAGGCAAAAGCCGCCAGCATAGTGGGTTCGCGTCCTGGATGGTTGGGGGAGCACCTTAAACAAGGGCAAACCCTGATTCATGGAAGCCGTTGGTGGTCGTGGATTGAGCGCATGCGTGACAATGCCAATCCCTTGCGGACGGCGCATCGGCTTCTGGCAGGGCGCGGCGGGGTGAGCATTCCCCGGCAACAGGTTCAAGGTCTCGACAGGAGTTGTTCGATGGGCAGGAAATCGTCTTCAGAATCGGCGCCGGGCGCAAACCATGGCCTGGGGTCCGCGGCATGAAACTGTCGAGGCTCTTTCAGCCACGCAATCCAAGGTTCTGGTTGATGGTCGTTCTCAACCTGCTGTCCACGGCGCTGGCCTGGGTTGCGCGTTCCTACGATCTGGTTCCGCTGGCGGCGCTGATGGTCGCCGGCTTTGCCGTGGCCAATGCCGTGCTGGGCATTCGACTGGCTCTGGCGCTCATGCGCGAGGAGCCGCCCGGCGAGGCGCGCCCCTGAAAACTGCACAGGCCCCGTGTCCGGAGCCTGTTTGATCAGGGGGAAGGCTTCTCAGCGCATCAGATCATCCCGCGCGACGAGACGAGCAGATAGCCCACCAGGCAGGAGGTGGACACACCCAGCAGACCGGGCACGATGAAGCTGTGGTTGATCACGAACTTGCCGATGTGCGTGGTGCCGGAGCGGTCGAACTGGATGGCCGCCAGGTCGCTCGGGTAGGTGGGCAGGATGTAGTAGCCATAGGAGGCCGCGGCGAAGGCCACGATGTAGGCCGGGGGCACGCCGATGGCCAGGCCGACCGGCACCATGGCGCTGATGGCCGCCGCCTGCGAGTTGACCAGCTTGGACACCAGCAGCAGGGCAATGGCGAAAGTCCAGGGCTGGGTCTTGACCAGTTCCGTCAGGGTGGCCTTGAGGATGGGCAGGTGCGCCTCGAACACGGTGTCGGCCATCCAGGCGATACCAAACACGGCGACCACGGCAATCATGCCGGCGCGAAACACTTCGGTCTTGCCGATTGTGGATGGGTCGGTCTTGGTGAACATGATGATCAGCGCGCCGGCCATCAGCATGAACATCTGGATGGTCAGCACCATGGACATGGGCTTGCCGCCCATCACCGGGCGCAGCGACTGAAAAGCGCCGAGCAGGGCCACGACGGCAATCGCGCCGATGAAAATCCACATCGCCGTCCATTGACTGGCGGTCAGCGACTTGCCCAGCAACGACGCCGACGGGCCGGTTTCGCCGTAGACGATTGCGCGCTTTTCCGGATCGGCGATCAGGGCCTGGAAGGCTTCATCCTTGTCGAGGTCCTTGCCGCGAAACCAGCTGAAGATGCCGATGGCCAGCACGCCGGTCAGGGTTGCGGGGATGGTGATGGACAGCACCCCGATGAAGTCGATCACTTGCCCGTCCACTGGTGCCTTGGCCAGGAAAGCAACCAGCGAGACCACGGCCACAGAGACCGGGCTGGCCAGGATGCCCATCTGGCTGGCCACTGAGGCGGCCGCCATTGGACGCTCGGGCCGGATGTTGTTCTTGATGGCGATGTCGTAAATGATGGGCAGCATGGTGTAGACGACGTGTCCGGTGCCGCACAACATGGTCAGGATGCAGGTCACGAACGGGGCGAGGATCGAGACGTACTTGGGATTGCGGCGCAGGAGCTTCTCGGCTCCCAGCAACAAGACCTCCAGGCCGCCGGATGCCTGCAGCGTGGCCGAAGCTGCGACCACAGCGATGATGGTGAGCATCACGTCGACGGGCGGTTTGCCCGGGGGCAGCTTGAATACGAAGGCCAGGATGATCAGGCCGACGCCCCCCAGCAGTCCGAGCGCCACGCCGCCCTTGCGGGCGCCGTAGAACAGGCAGACCAGGATGATGGTGATCTGAAGAAGGATGTCCATGTGTTAACTCCTTTGAAGGAAACGCCTTGTGGGCTTTTCTGCGGCACTCGCTGCACGCGTTGGGTTGATGGCCGTCATCGTAGTCCTTGTTGTATTGCGGTGCAGCATTTCATGCGGTGTAATTGACATGGATCATGAAACCCGGACGCCAGGATGCTCGTCCGCGCTGACGCACAACGACCTGGCCGCCGCGCGCCTGGGTCTGCGACGACGCAAGGATTCGCCCGGGCAGCCCAAGCGGACTTGAGGAGTGTTTCAGGCGGGCTGCAAGCCAGCCAATTTCCGGGCCAGCCGGTTGTGCCGTTCCACGAGAGGTTCCAGTTCCAGCGTGGCGAGTCGCCCTTCGCGTACCACCACCCGCCCATTGACCACGGTCCAGGCGGCCTGAGGGCTGGCACACAGCAGCAGGGCGCCCACGGGATCGTGCACCGCACCACCGGCAAAGCCCAGGGTGCGAAGGTCGAACAGCGCCAGATCGGCGCACATCCCCGGCGCCAGGTGGCCGATGTCGGATCTGCCCAGCACCTGCGCGCCGCCCCGTGTGGCCAGCGCCAGTGCGTCGCGCACCGTCATTTCCGCCGGGCCCAGGTCGCAGCCGAAGAAGCTGCGGCGCTCGCCGTCGGCACCGATGCGAACCTCCGGCGGCTGCAGTGCGCGGCCCACGCGGGCCAGCAGCATGGCCTGCCGCGCCTCGTTCACCATGTGGGCGGCATCGTTGCTGGCGCTGCCGTCCACGCCCAGCCCGACAGGCACGCCGGCGTCCACCATGCGCCGGATGGGAGCGATGCCCGATGCCAGCCGCATGTTGCTGCAGGGGCAATGCGCCACGCCGGTGCGGCTGGCGGCAAACAGGCTGATGCCGGCGTCGTCAAGCTTCACGCAATGCGCGTGCCACACGTCCGGCCCCAGCCAACCCAGGTCCTGCGCGTATTCGGTGGGGGTGCGGTTGAATTTTTCGCGGCTGTAGGCGATGTCGTGGTCGTTCTCGGCCAGGTGCGTGTGCAGGCGCACCCCGTAGGCGCGGGCCAGACGGGCGGACTCGCGCATCAGGTCGCGGCTCACGGAAAACGGCGAGCAGGGTGCCACCGCCACATTGATCATCGCGCCATGGCGGGCGTCGTGGTACGTCTCAATCAGCCGGTGGGTGTCTTTCAGGATGGCCTCTTCGTCTTCCACCACCCGGTCGGGCGGCAGGCCGCCGCCGCTCTGGCCTACGCTCATGCTGCCGCGCGTGGCGACGAAGCGCATGCCGATCTGCTGCGCGGCCTCGATGCTGTCGTCCAGCCGCACACCGTTGGGGTAGATGTAGAGGTGGTCGCTGCTGGTGGTGCAGCCCGACAGCAGCAGCTCGGCCATCGCCACCTGGGTGCTGACCTGCACCATCTCGGGGGTCAGGCCCGCCCAGATCGGGTACAGCCCGCGCAGCCAGCTGAACAGCTCGGCGTCCTGCACGCCGGGAATCGCGCGCGTCAACGACTGGTACATATGGTGGTGCGTGTTCACCAGACCCGGCGTCACCAGATGGCCGCGCGCGTCAATCACCTCGTCGGCCGCCTGCGGCAGCGCAGCGGCAGGGCCGATGGCCTCGATCAGAGTGTCGCGGATGAAGACCGACGCATCCGCGAGTTCGCGCCGGGCATCGTCGAAGGTGGCCACGCAGCGGGCATTGCGGATCAACAAGGTCGGCATGGGAGGCAATCGGGTTGGAGTGCCAAAAGAATAGCCGATCGGCATCACGCCGCGAGGGGCTGGGCACGCGGCGAGCGGACGCAGGCCCGAACCGCGCCTGGGCCACCCCGATCCAGGTCAAGGTTTGACCTTGAACGACCGAAAAGCCGCTCTTGATCTGTGTCTGGTTTGATTTCGGTCAATGCTGGAGCGGATTTAGCACGGCACAGTCGACTCCACTATGTTGCCGCTCAATTCATTTGATACTTGTGCCGAGGTCCAGACCCTTGCGCCGGGAACGCCGGTATTGCGGCGTTCCGTGGCGATGGGGGAGGTTCTGCATGTGGATACCGGTCGCGTGGCGTTGGGCCTGATGGAAGGCGACCTGCTGGTTCATCAGCTCGGGGTGGTCGAAGGTCCGTTCTGGCTTGAGGCTACGGCGGCGGTTCTGGGTCTGCCCAGTGCGGTCGACGGAGTCGCCGAGACAGCGGTCACCCTGCGCAGGGTCCCGCTGGCCGCCTTTCAGGCGAGCCTCGACACCCTGCCACCGTCTGCGCTGGCGGTGTTGCATGACGTCGCGCAAGCGCACCGGCAACAGACCGAGTTGGCCGTGAGCCGCCTGGCCAAGGATGCCGAAGCGCGTTGCGCCGAGTGGCTGTTGCGCCATGCCGAGCCTGCGGGCGAGGCCGGCTCTATGGCCGTGATGCTGCGCCAGCGCAAACGGTTGATCGCCGCGCAACTGGGCATTGCGCCTGAAACGCTCTCAAGGGTGCTGCGGCATTTGCGCGAGCGCAGCCTGATCAGCGGGTCGGGCCGCATTGTCAACCTGGTCGATCCGGGCGGCTTGCGTTCCCTCGCGGGCGTTTGAGTCCGGTCCACTGCCGCCGCGCAATTTCGCGCGCGTTCACTCCATCTTGATGCCGCGCTCCTTGATGAGCGCGCTGAACACTTTCGTCTCGGCCTGTGCGATGGCCTTGAACTCGGCCGGGCTCATCGGCGTGGCTTCGCCGCCCACGTCCAGGAAGCGCGCCTTGACGCTGGCCACCGCCAGCGCCTTGTTGATGTCGCGGTTCAGCCGGGCAATCACGTCGGCGGGCGTGCCGGCCGGCGCGTAGACACCGAACCAGGTGTCGGCCTCCACACCCTTGTAGCCCACTTCGCCCAGCGTCGGCACATCGGGGAACAGCGCCGAGCGTTTGTTGCTGGCCACGGCCAGCATCTTCAGCTTGCCGGTGCGCACATGCGGGAACGAGATGCCCGGGTCAAAGTAGTAGTCGAGCTGGCTGGCCAGCAGGTCCTGCAGTGCGGGGGCGGCACCGCGGTAGGGAATGTGCGTGGCGTAGAAACCGGCCTGCTGCTTGAACAACTCCCCGGCCAGATGCGGCGTGCTGCCAGCGCCGGCCGAGCCGTAGGAGAGCTTGCCGGGGCTCGCCTTGGCAAAGGCCACGAATTCCTTCGTGTCCTTGACCGGCAGAGACGGCTTGGTGACCAGGAACAGCTGGATGCGGCCCAGAGCGGCCACATGGGCCAGGTCCTTGCCCGGGTCATAGGGCATTTTCGCGAACAGGAAGGGGTTGACCGACTCGATGCCGGTGGTGCTGACCAGCAGGGTGTACCCGTCCGCCGGCGCCTTGGCCGCCGTGTCGGCCGCCACATTGCCGTTGGCGCCGGCGCGGTTCTCGATGATGACGGGCTGGCCGAGCGCCTCAGACAGCGGTTGGCTCACCACGCGCGCCATCACGTCGGCCACGCCGCCGGGCGGGAAGGCAACGACCAGCTTGACGGGTTTGGAGGGCCAGGCGGTCTGGGCTTGGGCCGCGAGTGCCAGGCAGGATGCTACCAATAGCGTAGCTGATCGTGACCATCCGACGCTGGGAAGTGGCTGATTTCTTTCATATGTGGTTGGCATGGGTGTCTCCTCGGTGATTTTTGATGAAAAAAGCGGGTTTGCGGGGCTTGCCCGGCGGCTGGCGGGGCACGATGCATCCGAACGGGGCAGCGGGGTGAGCCCTCGAAAGGTGGCGGGGGATGGGCTGCTTCATTGCACCGTGCTGCGCGGTTTGCGCATCCAGCGGATGGGTTGTTCGCGCAGCGCGCGCGCCGGAGCGCCGTGCTCGCGCAGGGCGGCGTCGAACTGGGTGCCGGCCTCGTCCTGCAGCGCGGCGGTGCGGGCCGCGGCAATGGCGCGGGCGCGGTCCGCCGGGTCGGGCAGCGAGGGGGAGACGGCCAGGTGCTGCAGCACGTGCAGCAAGTTGTCCTTGCCACGCTCGTTGGTGCTGCCATAGCCCTTGATCAACCGGCCGCACAGGGCAATTTCATGACCCAGCGCCGCGTGGGTGCGCAGGCCCAGAGCCACGGCGTCGAGCCATTGCTGGATCAGCGCCTGTTCGTTGGCGTAGCGGCTGCCCATCGGGCGCAGGCGCCGGCACGCGGCCAGCACCCGCAAGGCCAGCATGCCGCCCACGCTGTGCGTGCCGATCTTCAGCGGCAGGGCCCAGGGCAACTGGCCGCGCATCACGCGGGCGCGGTCCCAGCGCTGCAGGCGCACCGCCCAGCGCGGCGGCAGCAGCGCGGCGAACTCGGGTACGCCGGGCTTGAAGTGGTCGTAGAGCCTGAGCAGGTCGCCCTCTGTGGCCTTGACCTCTCCCACCACGCGGCTCCAGCGGCTGGCGCGGCTCTTGAGGTCGGCCACGCGCACGATGTCGTCAAACGCCATCCACAGCGCCAGCCAGCGTGCCACTTCGTGGGTGGTGGCGTAGCCGCTGGCCCCGGCCGGGTCGGCCTGCTGCTCGGTGGTCAGCACCGCCTGCAGGCGCTGCAGGTAAAGCTGGCCGTAGGCGGCGTCCTGGTAGTCGGTGGTTCGCGCCAGGCCGAGGGCGATGCGCTCGCGCAGCGGCGCCGGGAAGCTGGCCAAGGCCTTTTCCTGAGAATTTGAAGCTTCTTTTGCATCTTCCCAGCGTGGATCTGTCACAGTTTGCTCATCGGTTGATAGCAACTCTTCGACCCTGCGGGTCTGCTCACGCTGGCGCAAAACGGCCTCGAAGCCAAACGCAAAGCCGCGCAGGCTGGCCTGGGCCGCCTTGCCCGGCTGAGTGCCGGACTCGCCAGTCACCACGCCTTCAAACACCTCCCGCCCGAACGGCAAAACACCGCTGGCCGCGATACAGCCGAGCATCACCGCGCTGACCACCGTGCCCGCCTCGCGGGTGAGCTGCGCCATGTCCAGCACGTGGTGCTGCTGGCTGTGCTGGCGCACGAGGGACAGCAGCGCAGTGTCATCCTGCCGCCCGTCGCCGATCTGCATTTTTTCTGCGGTGGTCAGCGTGCGCGATGACGAGGTGATCACCCGGGTGTGGGTGCTGGAGGCCAGCCCGTTGCCGATCTGCCGCGCGGTCTCCAGAAGTTCGCTGGAGACCAGCAGGTCGAGCCGGCCCGGTAGCGGGTTCAGGCCGAAGACCGGGCGTTTGCCGGCCAGCTCCGTCAGCGGTACGGGGAAGAATTCCAGGTAATAGGTGGTGGCCCCCGTGCGCTGCGCCACGCCAGGGATGGAGGTCGCCTGCGCCGGGTAGCCGGCGCGCCTGGCGCTATCGGCCAGCCATTCGGCCAGCACGCCGCCGCCTTCGCCGCCCAGCGCGCACAGCAGGATGGAGATGGGTTGCTTGGATTGGTTCATGGTGCGGGTCATGTCTGCAGGGTGCGGACGACGGCGCGACGGAAGCCGTGCAGTAATCGTTCGTGCCATCGTGGGTTCTGGATGACCTCTGCCCGATAGAAAGAAGGGCACAGCGTGGCGGCGTGCGCGTTTTCGCCGCACAGGCCGCAGCCCACGCAGCCGTCGATCACCGTGGCCACCGGGTCCACCTTCAACGGATCGGGGTTGTCCTTGAGCGTCAGCGTCGGGCAGCCCGAGAGCCGGATGCAGGCGTGGTCGCCGTTGCACACGTCCTCGTCCACGCCATACTTCACGCGCACCACGCGCTGGCCCTTTTTCAGCAGCCCGGCGATCCAGGGCTTGATGCGGCGCTGGCGCTCGAGCTGGCATTCCCCCTCGGCGACGATCACCTTCAGGCCGTTGAAGTCGCTGGTGAAGGCCTCCGTCAGCGTGGCGCGCATCTTCGCGACGTCGTAGGTGTTGACGACGCGTTGCCATTGCACGCCCAGGCCCTTGAGCGCGTTCTCGATGGTCTGGTTGGTATGCACCAGGCTCAACGCCTTGTCGCTGGCGTGCTCCTTGGTCTCGTCGTCGGGCGTGTTGAGGATGTCCTGGGTGCCGGTGGCCGAGGTGTAGCCGTTCTTGAAGATCAGCAGCACCGCGTCGTCGCCGTTGAACAGCGCGCTCTGCACGCCGGTCAGCAGCCCGTTGTGCCAGAAGCCGCCGTCGCCCATGATGGACAACACCCGTCGGCTCATGTGCGGCGACACCCCCGCGCGGCTGGCCAGGCTCATGCCATAGCCCAGGATGGTGTGGCCGGTGGAAAAGGGCTCGAAGGTGGCGAAGGCGTGGCAGCCGATGTCGGCCGCCACATGCAGTGGGCCGACCGTTTCCTGCGCCAGCTTGATGGCCGAGAACACCGGGCGCTCCGGACAGCCGATGCAAAAACCCGGCGGGCGGGCGGGGAGCGGCGCGGGCAGGCTTTTCGCCACCTCGGCGCGGCGTGTGCGGTTGCCGTCCAGCCAGGCCTGCACCGATGCGGTGTCGAACTGCGGCAGCACTTTGTTCAGCCAGGCGGCCAGGCCCGCGGCGATCACTTCCACGGTGTACTCGCCGCCCATGGGCAGCAAGTCCTTGCCGTGCAGGGGCGTCTGGATGTCGCGCCGGCGCAGCAGGGTGGCGATTTCCTGCTCGATGTACTCGGGCTGCCCTTCTTCCAGCACCAGCACGGCGCGCTTGCCGATGCAGAAGTTTGCGATCTGGTCGGGCACCAGCGGGCTGGTCACGTTGAGCACCAGCGTCGGGATGTCGAGTTCGCCAAACGCATCGGCCAGGCCGAACTGCTGCAGCGCGCGCACCAGCGTGTTCGTGAGGCCCCCCTGCACGATCAGGCCCAGGTCGTCGTGCCGGCCGGGCAGCAGTTCGTTGAGGCCATGTTCGACGATGTAGCGGCGCGCAGCGGGGATGCGGTCCTCGTACTTCAGCTTCTCGTGGCGGAAAGTGACGGGCGGGTGCGCCAGGCGCGAATAGTCAAAGGCGGCTGGGTCGTCCATCAGGGCGCGGGTGGAGATGGCGGGTGCGCGGTTGTCGCGCGCCGTGAAGCCGCCGCGCACGTGGCAGGCGCGGATGCGCAGCTCCATCAGCGCGGGCATGTTACTGGCCTCGCTGAGTGCGAAGCCGTGCTCGACCAGGTCCACCATCCGGCCCAGGTCGGGGCGCGGGTCCAGCAAAATCATGCCGGACTTCAGCGCGTAGGCGTGCGTGCGCTCCTGGATCACGCTGGCGCCTTCGCCGTAGTCCTCGCCCACCACCACCAGCACGCCGCCCTTCACGCCGGGCGACGACAGGTTGGAGAGCGCATCGGCCGCCACGTTGGTGCCGACGATGGACTTCCACGTTACCGCGCCGCGCAGCGGGTAATGGATCGAGGCGCCCAGCATCGCGGCGGCCGAGGCCTCGTTGGAACACGCCTCCACATGCACGCCAAGTTCGTCCATGAAGCCCTTGGCCTGCACCAGCACGTCCATCAGGTGCGACACCGGCGCGCCCTGGTAGCCGCCCACATAGGCCACGCCCGACTGCAGCAAGCCCTTGGTGATCGCCAGGATGCCCTCACCGTGAAAGGTCTCGCCGTCGCCCAGGCGCAGAGATTCGATTTCCTTGCTGAATGAAACTTCCACTCGACGCTCCTCGTTGTGCCGCCGAGTGTCCGGCCAGTCAGTCTATCCATCAATACAATGAACTGGATAAGTGACATGCACTGAATGAATATCAAAGACCTGGACCTCAACCTGTTGCGCCTCTTTGATGCCGTCTGGCGCATGCGAAGTGTGAGCCGCGCGGCGGAGACGCTGGACCTGTCGCAGCCCGCCGCGAGCCAGGGCCTGGCGCGGCTGCGCGCCTTGCTGGGCGATGCGTTGTTTGTGCGCTCGGGCGGGGGCGTGGCCCCCACGCCGCGCGCCGAGCGCCTGGCGCAGGCCGTGCAGAGCGCGCTGGCCACGCTGGAAGAAGCCCTGAACGAGTCGGAGGTGTTCGACCCGTTGCAGGCGCGCAAGACCTTCCGGATGCACCTCAGCGACATTGGCGAGTCGCGTTTCCTGCCCGAACTGATGGCCACGCTTCGGCGCGAGGCGCCCGGTACGAGGCTGGAGGCCGCGCCACTGCCGCACGACGAGATCGCGGCCGCGCTCGACAGCGGTCGCATCGATATCGCCATCGGCTACCTGCCCATCGTCGCGGATACGCAGCGTTTGTCCTTGCTGTCCGACCGCTACATCGTGCTGCTGCGCGAAGGCCATCCGTTCGCGGCACAGTGGCGGACTTCGGCAGGACGCCAGGGTTCCAGGGGCGTGCGCAGCGCGTCGGAGGGTCTTGAGGCGCTCGCCGGTCTGGACTTCGCCGCCGTGCGCACGCACTCCGACACCTTGCGCATCCTGCAGTTGCTGCAACTGGAGGGCCGGCTGCGTCTGACCGTGGCCCATTTCCTGTCACTGCCGGCGATTGTGCGTGCCAGCGACCTGGGCGTGCTGATGCCGCGCAGCATCGCCCAGGGCTTTGTGGTGCATGGCGGGCTGGAGATCATCGAGCCGGACTTTCCGCTGCGCGACTTCACCGTGTCATTGCACTGGAGCCGGCGCTTCGAAGCCGACCCCGGGCAACAGTGGTTGCGCCAGCGGGTGTGCGATTTGTTTGCGGCGCGGTGACGGGCGCGTCACAACGGATGGCAGGCGTTCAGCGCAGGCGTGTGGGCGCCGAGGCGGCGGGGTCCACGCCGTGTTGGCGCAACGCTTCGGGCAGTGGCGCGTCGCGCAACAGCGCATCGGCCAGCGCGCTGGATCCGGCGGCGCTCTGGATGCCATAGCCGCCCTGACCGGCGAGCCAAAAGAAGCCCGGCACCGCGTCGTCGAAACCGATCACCAGTTCGCCGTCCGGCACGAACGAACGCAGGCCCGCCCAGGCGCTGGTGGGCCGGCGGATCGTGAGCGTGGTGGCTTCCTCGATGCGCCAGATGCCGGTGGCAATGTCGATTTCTTCCGGCACCACATCGTGCGGCGTGGTCGGGTCGGCGTTGGCGGGTGAACCGAGCAGCTGCCCGTGACCGGGCTTGATGTACCAACTTTCATCGATCGCCACCAGGGCGGGCCAGGCCGTGCTGTCATGGCCCGCTCCGGCGTCAAAGGTGAAGGCACTGCGGCGCATCGGCACGATGCCCACCGGTGCAACGCCGAACACCTGCGCCACGGTATCGGCCCAGGCGCCCGCGGCATTGACCACGGTCGCGGCCGAGAGCGTCGAACCGTCTTCCAGCGTCAGGCGCCAGAGCGCGCCGGTGCGCTCGGCCCGGGCGACACCGCTGCCGGTGCGCAACATGCCGCCGCCCTGTCGGAACCCGCGCAGGAAACCCTGGTGGATCGCGTCCACGTCCATGTCCTGGGCTTCGGGGTCGAGCAGGGCGCCGATCACGCGGTCGCGGCGCAGGCAGGGCGCCAGCGCCAGGGCCGCGGCGGCATCGAGCACCTGCAGTTGCGGGCAGCCCGGCGCGAGCTCGGTGCGGGCGCGTGCCAGGTCCGCTTCCTGACCTTCGAAGGCCAGGTGCAGCACGCCGCGGGGCCCGAGCAGCGGCACCTCGGCAAATCCGGCCGGCGGTTGCTCGAAGAAGGTGCGGCTGGCGCGGGTGAGCGCGCGCACGCCCGGCGGGCCGTAGCTTTCCATGAAAAGCGCCGCGGAGCGGCCGGTGGTGTGGTAGCCGCACTGGCTTTCACGCTCGATGAGCACCACGCGGCGCTGGCCGGCCAGGCGCCAGGCCACGGACGCGCCGGCAATGCCGCCGCCGATGACGGCGATGTCGTATTCCTGCATGCCGGGTATTTTGCATGGCCCTACACTGCTGCTTCCAAAGTACGGAGGCTTTTCATGAGCGGCTTTTTCTGCACGCGGGCGGGCATCCAGGCGCATCGGCCGATCCGGATGCCGCGATCGATCCGGGGCTTTTTTTTCGCACTGATCATGGCCATTGGCGCGGCGCATCCGGTGCTCGCCCAGGGCACCCGGGTCCAGACACCCTATGCCAATCCCAAGGCCATTGTCGACGTGTACCTCGACCATCCCGCCAAGATGGGCGCGGCGCTGTACTGGGTGCGCTCGCTGGTCAATCCGCTCACTGAGGCGCCCTACAGCCTGTTTCCTGAAGACATGAGCATCATCGTGCTGTTGCACGGCACCGAACTCGTCACCGTGGCGCGCAAGAACGAGGCGAAATACGAGGAGCTGGTACAGCGCATGCGCTATTACGCATCCCAGGGCGTCAAGTTCAAGGTCTGTGGCCTGGCGCTGCAGGACTATGGGTACACGGATGCCGACATGCAGCCCTTCATCGAGATCACCCCGTCGGCGATGACCGAGCTGGTGCACTGGCAGAACCGCGGCTATGCGCTGATCACGCCACAGGTGCCGGACAAACGGCACGCGATCGAGGACATCCGCTGAGGGGTCGGGCCCGGGCCCGGGCCTGTCGTGTCCGGCCACAGTCCCCACCGATCCGGATCGGCGCTGTGGCTCGATACGGCATCGCGGCGGTGGGCCATCGCACAGAACGTTTTCCGGCCGTCCGGCCTAATCTGGCTGTCCCTGGCCTGCAGGATCGTCACAAAATGCGGGTAATCTAGGGTAAACCCTCCTCTCAATCAGCGACAGGTCTTTCCATGAGTGTCCGCAACCTCGATTCCCTGTTCGACCCTGCCTCCGTCGCGGTGATCGGCGCCTCCACCCGGCCCGCCAGCGTGGGCGCCACGGTCTGGCGCAACCTCACGCGTGGCGGTTTCAAGGGGCCGCTCTACGCGGTCAACCCGAAGCATGCATCGCTCGATGGACGGCCCTGCCATGCCCGCGTCGCCGATTTGCCGGGTGCGCCCGAACTGGCGGTCATCTGCACTCCGCCGGCCACCGTGGCGGGCCTGATCACTGAACTGGCCGCGAAAGGCACGCGGGCGGCCGTGGTGCTGAGCGCCGGCATGACGCCCGCCCAGAGGCAGGACATGCTGGACGCCGCAAGGCCGCGCCTGCTGCGCCTGCTGGGCCCCAATTGCATCGGCCTGCTGGCGCCGCACATCGGCCTGAACGCGAGCTTCGCGCACATCAACGCCCAGCCCGGCGAACTGGCCTTTGTGTCGCAATCGGGCGCCCTGGTGACGGCCATGCTGGACTGGGCCGATGCCCAGCGCATCGGGTTTTCGCATTTCGTGTCGCTCGGCGAGCATGCCGACGTGGATTTCGGCGACATGCTCGACTATCTGGCCACCGACGCGCGCACGCGCGCGATCCTGCTCTACGTCGAGTCGATCGAGTCGCCGCGCAAGTTCATGTCGGCCGCGCGCGCGGCGGCACGCAACAAGCCCGTCATCGTCATCAAGAGCGGCCGATCGGCGCAGGGTCAGAAGGCAGCGGCCTCGCACACTGGCGCCCTGGCCGGGTCCGATGCGGTGTATGACGCCGCCATTGCGCGTGCCGGCATGCTGCGCGTGAACAGCCTGCAGGAGCTGTTCCTGGCGGCGGAGACGCTGGCGCGCTTTCGCACCAACCGCAGTGAGTCGCTCACCATCCTCACCAATGGTGGCGGCGCCGGTGTGATGGCCGCCGACGCGGCCGCCCAGGTCAACGTGCCTCTGACCGAACTGGGCGCCCCCACGCTGGCACAGCTGGACGCGGTGCTGCCGGCCAACTGGTCGCACGGCAACCCGGTCGACATCATTGGCGATGCGCCCGTCAAGCGCTATGGAGAGGCACTGCAGATCCTGCACAACGACCCGAACGGCGCAGCGGTGCTGTTCATCCACGCGCCCACGGCCATCGTGCCGAGCGCCGAGATCGCCACCGCGTTGTCGGCGTTGCCCCAAAGCACGACGGCGTGGCTCATGGGCTGCTGGCTGGGCGGCCACGGCGTGGAGGCCGCGCGGCAGATCTTCAAGGGAACCGGCATTGCCGACTATCCGACACCCGAGGAGGCGGTGCGGGCCTTCTCCATGTTGCTGAACTTCCACCGCAACCAGGCCGAGCTGATGGAGGCGCCACCGGTGCTGCCTGTGGGCACGTCAGCCGAGGCGGCGCCGGACAAGGCGGCCGTCAAGACCATCGTGCGCGACGCGCTGGCCGGTGGACGCGAGATGCTCAACGAAGCCGAGGCCAAGGCGGTCCTGGAGGCCTACCGCATCCCCGTGGTGGCCACGCGCGTCGTGCCGGCGGATCCGGTTGAGGCGGCCGCGATGGCCAGCCAGATCGGGTTTCCCGTGGCCCTGAAAATCCTCTCGCCCGAGATCTCGCACAAGTCTGATCTGGGTGGCGTGGCGCTGGGCCTGGATACGCTGGAGGAAGTGCGCGAGGCGGCGCAGACCATGCTGGCCCGCATCCGGCGTCTGCGGCCGCAGGCCCGCATTGAAGGGTTCACGGTGCAGGCGATGGCGCGGCGCGAACATGCGCAGGAACTCATTGTCGGCGCGACCGTCGACCGGGTGTTCGGGCCCATCATCCTGTTTGGCCAGGGCGGAACGGCGGTGGAGGTGGTCGCCGACCGCGCAGTGGCGCTGCCGCCACTGAACGTGCCGCTGGCCCGCGCCCTGGTGTCGCGCACCCGCGTGGCGCGTCTGCTTGAGGGCTGGCGGGACACCCCAGCGGCGAACATGGACGCGGTGATCGCGACGCTGATGGCCGTGTCGCAGCTGCTGGCCGATGTGCCCGAGCTGGCCGAGCTGGACATCAACCCGCTGATCGTCAACCACCAGGGGGTTCTGGCGCTGGACGCGCGGATCCGGCTGTCCGCTGACAAGCCGGCCGGCGCGGCGAACTTCGCCATCCGGCCCTATCCGGCGGAACTGGCCGAAACCATCCCATGGAAGGGGCGCACGCTGGAGCTGCGGCCGATCCGGCCGGAAGACGAAGCCCGCCATGTCGAGTTCCTGACCAGTCTGGATCCGGACGACGTCCGCATGCGGGTGTTCTACAGCCGCAGGACGATGGAGCGCAGTGAACTGGCACGGCTGACGCAGATCGACTACACGCGAGAAATGGCCTTCATCGCGGTGGCACCCGGCCCGGACGGCGCACCGCAGACCCTGGGTGTGGCCCGCGCCATGGCCGACCCTGACAACCTCAGCGCGGAGTTCGGCATCATCGTGCGCTCGGAACTCAAGGGCACGGGCCTGGGTCGATTACTGATGGATAAGCTCATCACCTACCTGCGCGCCAATGGCACGCAGCAACTGGTGGCGACGGTGCTGCGCGAGAACGCCCGGATGCTGGAACTGGCCACCGAGCTCGGCTTCCGTGACGCGGCCGTTCAGCCGGAGTTCGCGACGCGGGACATCGTGCTGGACCTGCAGCGCCCTGCCAGGCCTGCATGAGCGCTGCCAGGGCCGCCCCGCAGGAATCGGGGTTCCAACTCAGGCCAGCGGCTGGCGCAATCGCTCGGCCAGGTCGGCCACCCCCACACACTCGAACGCCTTGTCGCGGATCGGTGTGAGCGCACGGTCCCGGCGCAGGTGATCCAGCAGGCTCTGGCGGAACTGGCGCAGCAGGCGCTGGTGCGTCTTGCGTTCAGCGTCACCGGGATCGTCCTCGAAGCCGTCGCGCGAAGCCTGCAGGTGCTTGAGCAGCCGTGGTGAACGGCGCAACGCAAAGACCGTGCTGGGCACATCGATCAGCAGCGATCCGACGTGGCGCACGGCCAGGCCACGGATGTCGGAGTCGGCGAGCTTCAGCTCGGTCGATTCGAGCTGCAGGCCAAGCGAGGTGACGAGGGCCTCCACGTCCTCGATCTGCTGTTGTGCCGTGGTGTCCAGGTCGGCGGGCAGCACGGTGATCAGCCGCTTGAACCGACCGCCGGAGCGCGCCAGGTAGCCGTTGCCCTCGCGCAGCACGCGGTGCACGAAGTTGTCGTAGTAGCCTGCCGCCAGCCCGGCCGCGGCCGAGATGTCGATGATGGCGGCGCCGTCGTAATAGCTGGACACCGCGTTGTCGGCGAAGTTCTGTCGATTCTTCGGATCCAGGTAGGCCGCGAAGGGGCCGTACAACTCGGCCGCGGTGGCGTCAAGCTTGTCGTAGGCCGCATGGCGTACCCGGTCGTGGGCAACGTAGAACGGCGCCGGATCCATGGTGCTGCTGATCAGCATGAAGGGCAGGCCCAGCGCGTGCACCAGCGCGAGTTCGTACATCACATTGGGCGAGGGCGCCGTGGTGCCGGGGCGCGACGAGAGGTCCAGCACCACCAGATCGGCCTTGTCCAGTTCACGAAACACCTCGTTGGCGATGCGGTTGCCCTGGAGGTGCTCGGGCGCGGTGACGTTGAAGCGCTGGTAGCCACAGGCGCGCAGCCGCTCGGTGAATTCTGCGTGCCCCAGCAGGCTCTCCACTGCGGCCTTCAGGCGCACGCAGTTCTGTTCGGAGGCGGCGACGCCGGCGCCCATCGGGCCGAGGATCAGCACGTCGAGCGTGCCGTCGTTCATGGGGTGGAGCATGGGTTCGGTCTACTTTGAAAGGCGGGGGAACGCGCAGGGCAGGCGGCGGGGCAGCGCGGATTGTGCACCGGCGCCCGGTGTGCCTGCGGGCCTGCCGATAATCGCTGTCTGTCAAACAAACAAGGCGAAGGCGGTTTCATGAGGCTGGTGCCCTGGGTCAAGGCCCGCGAGAAGTTGATTGCGCCGCTCTTGCTGGTGGCGGCCGCCGTGGCGTGGGTGGTGGCCGTGGTCTGGCATGTGCTGGCCGCAGGGCTGCCCCTGTGGTCCATGGAGGCGGCACGCTCGATCTATGAGTTCGGCTTTGGCGGCAAGACCGGCGAGCCGCCCGAGGCCGGCCTGCTGGCGCTGGCGGGCTACCTGGGCAAGGGGGGCGCGGCGCTGGCAGCCCTGTACGCGTACTTCAAGGTGCTGGACCTGAGCGCCGACCGACTGTGGCTGCGATTCTTCTACCGCAATCACGTGGTCATTGTCGGCCTGGGGGAGAAGGCGTCACGGCTGGCCCTCAGCCTGCGCGAGGCGGGCCACCGCGTGGCGGTGATCGAGCTCAATGAGAACCATGGCGCTGTGCCCGCGCTGCGCGCCGCAGGGGTGGCTGTGCTGCCGGGCGACGGCCGGTCCGCCGACGTGCTGCACCAGGCGGGCCTGCAACGCGCCGATGCGCTGGTGTGCCTGACCGACAGTGATGCCGCCAACCTGCGGGTTGCGCTGGCCGCGCGCCAGGCCAGCGAGCGCCGGCGCCGCCGCGCCCCGTTGCGCTGCTACGTGCATGTGGCCGACCGCAGCCTGCGCCAGATCGCCAGCGAGGCGCCGCACTACCGCCAACAGGACCGCCATTTCGACGGGCGCGTGCTCGACGTGGTGGACGTGGCTGCGCGCGTGCTGCTGACCGAATGGGCGCCGGACCGCGTGGCGCCCCTGCATGAGGCGGGGACCGAGCGCCTGCATGTGCTGGTGGTCGGCGCCGATGCCCTGGCGCGCGCCATCGTCGTCAACCTGGCACTGCAGGCCCACTACGCCCAGCCGCAGCGCCCGGTGGTCACACTGCTGGATCCGCTGGCTTCGCAGGCGCTGGTGCAGCTGACGGCCGAGTACCCGGCCCTCTCGACGCTGCTGGAGGTGCGCGCGCAGGATGTTTCGCTGCCGCACCTGTCGCCCTCGCGGCTGACCGAGCGCACCGGACAGGCAACCGACGGAGCCGCCAGCCTGCCGACCCTGGCTCTGGCCTTCGTCACGCTGGAGCGCGACATCGACGCGCTGGCCGCGGGCCTGCACCTTTCGCGCCTGACCCGCGGCTGGCCGCGCCGGCCCCAGGTGGTGGTGTGCATGCCGCCGCACTCGGAAGTGATGGGCGCCGTCGGTGTGGACAACACCGCCGAGGCCCTGGGTTTTGCCACCTTCGACCGCTACAGCGTCTGCTCCGGGGCCTATCTGCTCGGTGACGCCATTGATCGCGATGCGCGTCAGCGCCACGAGGCCTACCTGGCGAAGATCGAGGCGGCGGGCCGGCCGCTGCGCAACAAGCCGACCCAGTTCCCCTGGGATGAGCTCGACGAGATGGTCAAGGCGTCGAACCGGCGCCAGGTGGAACACGAGCCGGTCAAGCGACGGGCGCTCGAACAACTGGGCAACTCGGCACAGACGGTCGAACTGCTGGCCCGGGCCGAGCACCGGCGCTGGATGGCCGATCTTCTGATGGCCGGCTGGAGCTACAGCCCGCAATACGACTGGGCCCGACGGCGCCACAACAACCTGGTGGCCTACGAAGAGCTGGACGAGGCCACGCGCGAGTTCGACCGCGCGGTGGTTCGCCAGCTGCTGCCGGATGCCGGGCCGCCTGCCTGAGGGGCTCAGCGAGCCTTGAGCGCGCCGAGCACCCGCTCCGCCGTCGCGGGCGCGTCCATCCGGGCGGTGCCGTCCCCGCGCGCCGCGGCCACGGCGTCGCGAATCGCCTCCCAGACGCTGATGGCGAGCATGAACGGCGGCTCCCCGACGGCCTTGCTGCCGAAGACGTTGTCCTCGCGGTTCGGCTCCGGCCACAGGTCGACCGTGAAGCGCGGCGGCACATCGCCCGCCGTGGGGATCTTGTAGGTGCTGGGCGCATGGGTGGCCAGCCGGCCCTTTTTGTCCCACACGAGTTCCTCGGTGGTGAGCCAGCCCATGCCCTGGATGAAGGCCCCTTCGATCTGCCCGATGTCCAGGGCCGGATTCAGGCTGGTGCCCACGTCGTGCAGGATGTCCGCCGCCAGCACGCGGCTCTCGCCGGTCAGCGTGTCGATCACCACCTCGGTGCAGGCCGCTCCATAGGCGAAATAGTAGAACGGCCGCCCGGTCAGCGTGGTCTTGTCGTAGTGGATCTTGGGCGTGCGGTAGAAGCCGTCGCTCCAGAGCTGGATGCGGTTGGCGTAAGCGGCCTGCACGACTTCCGCGAATGGGCGCCAGGCCTTGGGCGAGATCACCTGCCCGCCGGCAAAACGGATCGCGCCGGCGCCGCAACCGTCCAGCCCTGCCGCGAATGCAGCCAGGTTGTCGCGCACATTGCGCGCGGCGAACTGGGCGGCGCGGCCGTTGAGGTCGGTGCCGCTGGAGGCGGCCGTCGCGCTGGCGTTGGGCACGCGCGCGGTGTCGCTGGCCGTGACCAGCACGCGCTCGAACGGAACGCCGAGCTCGTCGGCCACGATCTGCGCCACCTTGGTGTGCAGGCCCTGGCCCATTTCGGTGCCGCCGTGGTTCACCATCACGCTGCCGTCGGTGTAGACATGCACCAGCGCGCCGGCCTGGTTGAACAGGGTGGCCGTGAAGCTGATGCCGAACTTCACCGGTGTGATCGCCAGGCCGCGCTTGAGCACCGGGCTTTGCGCGTTCCACGCCGCGATCTGCGCGCGCCGCTCGCGATAGGACGAGGTCTGTTCGAGCCGCTCCAGCAACGGCTGCAGGATGTTGTCCTCGACCGGCATCTGGTAGTGCGTCACGTTGCGATCGTTGACGCCGTACAGGTTGCGCCGGCGCACATCCAGCGCGTCCAACCCGAGGTGGCGCGCGATGTCGCCGAGCAGGGTCTCGATGACGATCACGCCCTGGGGGCCGCCAAAGCCGCGGAACGCGGTGTGGCTCTGGGTGTGGGTCTTGCAGCGGTACGAGGTGATGTCCACGTCGCTGAGGAAGCTTGCGTTGTCGGCATGGAAGACAGCGCGGTCGGCCACCGGGCCGGAGAGGTCGGCGCTGAAGCCGCAGTTGGCCAGCATGGTGAGCTGCAGGCCGGTGATCAGGCCGGTGTCGTCGAAGCCCACGGTGTAGTCGTAGGCGAACGGGTGGCGCTTGCCGGTGATCATGAAGTCGTCGTCGCGGTCCAGCCGCAGCTTGACCGGGCAGCCGAACTTGTTCGCTGCAATGGCGGCCCACACGGCCAGATGGCCGGACTGGGTTTCCTTGCCGCCGAAGCCGCCGCCCATGCGCCGGCACTCCACGCGCACACGGTGGTTGTCCACGCCCAGCGCATGCGCCACCCAGTGCTGGGCCTCGCCCGGGTGCTGGGTGCTGGAATACACCAGCCACTGGTTCTGCTCCTGCGGCAGCACATAGGCGATCTGGCCTTCCAGGTAGAAGTGCTCCTGCCCGCCGACCTCGAACTGGCCGCTGAGCCGGTGCGCCGCTCGCGCCAGCCCCGCCTGGGCGTCGCCCCGGCGCACGCGCACGGGCGGCAGCACGAAGCTTTGCGCGGCCAGCGCCTCGCGCACGTCCAGCACGGCCGGCAAGGGCTGTATGTCCAGCGCCACCGCGCGGGCGGCCTTGCGCGCCTGCATCACGGTGTCGGCCACCACCAGACCGATGACGCGGCCGACGTGTTCCACCGTGTCGATGGCGAAGATGGGTTCATCGTGGGCAAACGCGGCCAGGACCGGGTCGCCGGGGATGTCCTGCGCCAGCACGACGCCACGCACGCCGGGTAGCGCCAGCGCGGCCGTCGCATCCACGCCCTTGAGGCGTCCGTGTGCGACGGGCGAGAGGATGGGGGCGGCGTGCAGCGTGCCGCGCACCTCGGCGATGTCGTCCACGTAGGTGGCGGCGCCCGCCACTTGCGCGGCGGCGCTCTCGTGCGGGCGCGAGCTGCCGCAGGCGGGTGATGTGGCGGGGAGGGTGTGCGGGGCGCTCATGCCAGGTCCTCCAGCACAAGGGTTTCGATCGAGGTGTTGGTCTGGCCCTGGATCTCCAGCCCGAAGCGCCGCACCAGGTTGCCCAGCAGCTCGCGCCGGTAGGCGGCCGAGGCGCGCATGTCCGTGATGGGTTCGAATTCGGCCTGAAGCACCTGCGCAGCGGAATCGAACGCGGCGCTGTCTGGGGCCCTGCCGATCAAGGCGGCCTCGGTCTGGCGGGCCCGCGCCGGCGTCGCTGCCACACCGCCGGCTCCGATCGACACGCGTCCGATGTGCCCGTCTTGCCGGTGCAGGCTGATGGCCAGGCAGACCGCCGAGATGTCGTCTTCAAAGCGTTTGGAGATCTTGTAGACCCGCAGGAACTCTGCCGGCTCGGGTAGCGGCACCTTGATCCAGGCCAGCACCTCGTCGGCCGCCATCACGTTCTGGCGGTAGCCGGTGTAAAGCGCCTCCAGAGGCAGCTCGCGCGAGCGCGACCTGCCCTGGTGCCGGCTCATCAGCACCACGTGGGCGCCCAGGGCGATCAGCAAGGGCATCGAGTCGCCGATGGGCGAGCCGTTGGCCACGTTGCCGCCCAGCGTGCCCGAGTTGCGCACCGGAAGGCCGGCAAAACGATGGGCAAAGCTCTGCAGCTGGGGGCGGTCGGCCACCAGCGCGTCGAAAGCGTCCGTCAGCGTGACGGCGGCGCCGATGGCGATGTGGTGCGGATAGCGCTCGACCCGGCGCAGCTCGGCGACACGGGTGACGTCGAGCACCTTCGCGAAATCGCGGTGCTGTTTGGTGACCCATAGTCCCACATCGGTGCATCCGGCCACGATCTGGGCTTCGGGGTGCTGACGGCGCAACGCCAGCAGCTGGGGCAGGTCGTTCGGGGTCATGTAGATCGAATCGGGATCGAAATCGGCACTTCCCCAGCGTGGAAGGGTCTTGATATGCTCCAGTTTTGCGAGCAGTTCAGCTTCGTTGACGCGCTGGACCGGGAACCGGTCCATGGACACCGCGGCGTCAACGATGGGCCGGTAGCCGGTGCAGCGGCACAGGTTACCGGACAGGGCCGACGCCGCGTCGTCGCGGGTGACGGGCGCGCCGGGTGCCTTGGTCTGATAGAGCCCGAACAGGCTCATGGCAAAGCCCGGCGTGCAGAAGCCGCATTGCGAGCCGTGGCACTGCACCAGTGCCTCCTGCACCGGGTGCAAACCTGCTGCGCCGTCCGCTCGCGACGGTTTGAGCGCCGGCTGGGGGAGCGCCGGCTGAATCAGCGGGTCGACCGACAGGTCCTCGGCCGTCCACAGCGCCAGCCCGTCGATGGAGTGGGCCAGGCGGATGCAGGCGTTGATGGCACGGTATTCGATGCGGCCCTCCACCGCCTCGCCGAGCACCACGGTGCAGGCGCCGCAGTCGCCTTCGCCACAGCCCTCCTTGGTCCCGGTGCTGCCGAGGTCCTCGCGCAGGACTTCCAGCAGGGTGCGGGTGGGTGGTACATTGACCAGCGTCACGACCTGGCCGCGGCGGATGAACCGGATGGTTGGGTTTGTCATGTCTTTGTTCCTTGTGCGCGAGGGTAGAGCGATCCCCGCCCCCGCGCCATAAGCTCCAGCATATGAGTTGAATGCACGCACCGGTATGAGAGACCAGACCCTTTTCGACAAGATAGACCTCCATCTCATAAGGGTCCTGCATACCGTGTTGACCGAACGCAGCGTGTCGAAAGCCGCCATCCGCCTGGGCATGTACCAGCCGGCGGTGAGCGCGTCGCTGAAAAAGCTTCGGGAACTCGCCGGGGATCCGCTTCTGGTGCGCTCAGGCGCCGGCATGGTGCCCACCGACGCCGGCTTGCGCATGCTCGCCCCCAGCGCAAGCATTCTTCGTGCCGCGGAGTCGATGTTTTCCGACGCGCGCGGGTTCGAGCCCAGCAGCGCGCGGCAGACTTTTCGCATCGCCGCCAGTGATTTCCTCGACCCGCTGTTCCTTCCGCAACTCGTGGCGCAGATCAAGCAGCAGGCGCCGCACTGCGTCATCGAGATCCTGCCGCTGTCGGCCGAGAGCGACTACCGCGCGCGGCTGGCCCAGGGCGACATGGACGTGGTCATCGGCAACTGGCTCAAGCCGCCGGACGACCTGCACCTGGGCCGGCTGTTCGGTGACGAGGTGGTCTGCCTGGTGGCGCGCGACCACCCGGCCGTGCGCCGCAGCAGCCAGGGCGGCTGGGACGCGGCCAGCTGGCTGGCGGCCGAACACATCGCGCCCACACCCACGCACCCAGGGGCACGCGGCGTGATCGACGAGCACCTCGACTCCCTGGGCCTGCAGCGCAACATCACGGCGCGCTGCCCGCATTTCGGGCTGATCCCGAGCATGGTGGCATCAACCTTGCTGGTGCTGACCACGGGCCGCCAGTACTGTGAGCGCTACGTGGACAAGTTGCCGGTGAGAATCCTGCCCTGTCCGGTCGAGTTTCCGCGCCTGCTGTATTACCAGCTCTGGCATGAACGCACCCACACCTCCAGCGCCGGACGCTGGCTGCGGGAGCAGGTCAAGTCGGTGGCGGCTTCCCTTCGAAAAGAGTAGCAAACAATGACCGATCGACGCTGGGAAGTGCCTGAAATAGGCCGAAAATCAAGAAGGAACGCCTGCCCATGAGCCCGCCACGCCTGCAACTGGCGCACATCACCAAGCGCTACCCGGCGGTGGTGGCCAACAGCGACGTCTCGCTCACGGTGCAGCCGGGCGAGACCCACGCGGTGCTGGGTGAAAACGGCGCGGGCAAGTCCACGCTGATGAAGATCATCTACGGCTCGGTCAAGCCGGACGAGGGCACCGTCTCGTTCAACGGCCAGACGGTGCAGATCCGCAACCCGCAGGAGGCGCGGGCGCTGGGCATCAGCATGGTGTTCCAGCATTTCAGCCTGTTCGACACCCTGACCGTGGCCGAGAACGTCTGGCTGGGGCTGGACAAGAGCCTGTCGCTGGCCGAGGTCACCGGCCGCATCACCGCCAAGGCGCGCGAATACGGCCTCGACATCGACCCCGGCCGCCCGGTGCACACGCTGGGCGTGGGCGAGATGCAGCGGGTGGAGATCATCCGCGCGCTGCTGAGCAACCCGCAGCTGCTGATCCTGGACGAGCCGACCTCGGTGCTGACGCCGCAGGCGGTGGAAAAGCTCTTCGTGGTGCTGAAGAAACTCGCGTCCGAGGGTTGCAGCATCCTGTACATCAGCCACAAGCTGCATGAGATTCGTGAGCTCTGCACCGCCTGCACCGTGCTGCGCGGCGGCAAGGTCACCGGCACCTGCGACCCGCGCCAGGAGTCCAACGCCAGCCTCAGCCGGCTGATGATCGGCGCCGAGCCGCCCGCCCTGCAGTACCGCGCGGTACAGACCGGCGCCACGGTGCTGGACGTGAAGATGCTCGATCTGGTGCGCGAATCCCCGTTCGGGGTGGACCTGCACGATGTCTCGATGCAGGTGCGCGCGGGCGAGGTGGTGGGCATTGCCGGTGTCTCGGGCAACGGCCAGCGCGAGCTGCTGTTCGCGCTCTCGGGCGAAGACACGCGCGCCCAGCCCGGCATGATCGAGGTCGCCGGCAAGGCGGTCGGCCGCTGCGGCCCCGTCGAGCGACGGGCCCTGGGCCTGCATTTCGTGCCGGAGGAGCGTCTGGGCCGTGGCGCGGTGCCGATGCTGGGGCTGGCCCACAACCTCATGCTGACCCGTAACGAGGCCTTCGGCGCCGGCGGCTGGATCCGCCTCGGCGTGCTGGAGCGACAGGCGACCGCCATCATCCAGCGCTTCGGCGTCAAGACCGGCGGGCCGCATGCGGCGGCCAAGTCGCTCTCAGGGGGCAACCTGCAGAAATTCATTGTCGGGCGCGAGATCGACGCCAACCCCAAGCTGCTCATCGTCTCCCAGCCGACCTGGGGCGTGGACGTGGGCGCGGCGGCGCAGATTCGCGGCGAGATCCTGGCGCTGCGCGACGCCGGCTGCGCGGTGCTGGTGGTCAGCGAGGAGCTGGACGAACTGTTCGAGATCTGCGACCGCCTGCACGTGATGGCCAAGGGCCATCTGTCGCCTTCGGTCGACCGCGTCGACGCCACCGTCGCCCAGATGGGCGAGTGGATGAGCGGGCTGTGGCACGACGACGTCCAGGCGCGGCTGGCCGACATGGCTGAAACCACCGGGGAGGCCGCCGATGTTCAAGCTTGAACCCCGGCCCCAGGCCTCCAAGTTCTGGAGCTACGGCTCGCCGCTGCTGGCGCTGGTCATCACCGTGCTGATTGGCGTGGCCCTGTTCATCGCGCTGGGCAAAGACCCGGTCAAGGGCCTGCAGGTCTTTTTCTGGGAGCCGGTCAAGACACCGTACGCCCTGGGCGAACTGATGGTCAAGGCCACGCCGCTGCTGGTGATCGCGCTGGGGCTGGCGGTGTGCTTCCGCTCCAATGTCTGGAACATCGGCGCCGAGGGGCAGTTCGTGATCGGCGCGATTTCCGCGGGTGGCGTGGCGCTGCTGGCCGACAAGGAAACCGGCCGCTGGATCGTGCTGGCCATCCTGATGGCCGGGGTGGCGGGCGGCATGGCCTGGGCGGGCATCACGGCCCTGCTGCGCGACCGCTTCAATGCCAGCGAGATCCTGGTCAGCCTGATGCTGGTCTACGTGGCCGATATGGTGCTGAGCTTCCTGGTCTATGGCCCCTGGAAGGACCCGGGCGGCTACAACTTCCCGCAGACCCGCACCTTTGATGCGGTGACGCAGATCCCGCGCCTGATGAGCGGTTCGCGCGTCAGCGCCGGACTGCTGCTGGCCCTGGCCGGTGCGGCGTTGCTGTGGGTGTTCCTGTTCCGCACCCGCGCCGGCTTTGCCCAGCAGGTCGGTGGCCTGGCGCCGGCCGCGGCGCGTTACGCCGGCTTTTCCTCGCGCAAGGCGCTGTGGGTGGCCCTGCTGACCTCGGGCGGGGCGGCCGGCCTGGCCGGGGCGCTGGAAGTGGCCGGGCCGATCGGCCAGCTCACGCCCTACGTGCCGGCGGGCTATGGCTTTGCCGCCATCATCGTGGCGTTTGTCGGGCGCTTGCACCCGGTGGGCATGGTGTTTTCGGCAGTGCTGATGAGCATGTTCTATATCGGCGGGGAGCTGGCGCAGTCGCGCCTGGGGCTGCCCAAGTCCATCACCGGGGTGTTCCAGGGGCTGCTGCTGTTCACCTTGCTGGCCTGTGAAACGCTGATTGCCTACCGGCTCAAATTCACCGGGAGGGCCGCGTAATGGAATCCTATGCCTTGCTGCTGGCGGCCACGCTGAACGCCGGCACCGTGCTGGCGATCGCGGCGCTGGGCCTGCTGATCAACGAGAAAGCCGGCATCGTCAACCTCGGTGCCGAGGGCATGATGCTGTGCGCGGCCGTGGCCGGCTTCGCCACCGTGGTGCACACCGGCAATGACTGGCTCGGTTTTGCCGCCGGCATGGGCGCCGGTGCATTGCTGGCCGCCATCTTTGGCCTGCTGGTGATCTGGCTGAACACCAACCAGTACGCCACCGGGCTGGCGCTGAGCCTGTTCGGCGTGGGTTTCTCGGCCTTCGCCGGCATCAAGTACGTCCAGGAAAAGCTGCCCGAGCGGCCGCACTTCTCGATTCCCGTGCTCGGCGACATCCCGCTGGTCGGGCCGGCGCTGTTTCGCCAGCACCCGCTGGTGTACCTGACCATTGCATTCGCGATCGGGCTGATCTGGTTCCTCTATCGCACCCGCGGCGGCCTGGTGCTGCGCTCGGTCGGCGAGTCGCCCGAGTCGTCCCATGCGCTGGGCTACCCGGTGCGGCGCATCCGGCTCGCCGCCGTCGTGGTGGGCGGTGCGTTGTGCGGCCTGGCCGGTGCCTACATCTCCGTCGTCTACACGCCGCTGTGGGTCGAGGGCATGGTGGCCGGCAAGGGCTGGATCGCGCTGGCCCTGACCACCTTCGCCACCTGGAGACCGGCGCGGGTGCTGCTGGGTGCCTACCTGTTCGGCGGCGTGACCATGCTGCAGTTCCACCTGCAGGGGGTCGGCGTGGACGTGCCCAGCCAGCTGCTGACGATGCTGCCCTATGTGTCGACCATCGTCGTGCTGGCGCTGATCTCGCGCAACCCGGCCTGGATCCGGGTCAACATGCCGGCGTCGCTGGGTAAGCCCTTCCATCCCGGTTCATAATCTTTTTTTCTACCCACCCCTGTCCATGAAAGAGCTGACATGACTGACCTGCACAAACGTTCCCTGTTGAAAGTCGCCGCCCTGACGGCCGTGGCGGCTGCTGCCCTGGTGGGCTGCGGCAAGAAAGAGGAAGCGAAGCCGGCCGAGGCACCCAAGCCTGCGGCCTCGGCGGCAGCACCGGCCAAGCCCGATCCGCTGAAGATCGCATTTGCCTATGTCGGCCCGGTGGGCGACGGCGGCTGGACCTACGCGCATGACAACGGCCGCAAGGCGGTCGAGAAGGAATTCGGCGACAAGGTCGTGACCACCTTCGTCGAGAAGGTGCCCGAGTCCGCCGACGCCGAGCGCGTGATCCGCGACATGGTCGGCCAGGGCAACAAGCTCATCTTCGGCACCACCTTCGGCTACATGGAACCCATGCTGAAGGTTGCCGCCGACAGCAAGGACGTGAAGTTCGAGCACGCCACCGGCTACAAGACCGCCGAGAACATGCGTACGTATGACAGCCGCACCTACGAAGGCGCCTACATGGCCGGCGTGATCGCGGGCAAGATGACCAAGACCAACACGCTCGGCGTGGTCGGCTCGATGCCGATTCCTGAAGTCATCCGCAACATCAACAGCTTCACGCTGGGCGCCCAGTCGGTCAATCCCAAGGTCAAGACCAAGGTGGTGTGGGTCAACGAGTGGTTCAACCCGCCCAAGGAAACCGAAGCCGCCACCGCGCTGATCAACGGCGGCGCCGACGTGCTGATGCAGAACACCGACTCCTCGGCCGTGCTGCAGACCGCCGAGAAGATGGGCAAGCGCGCCTTCGGCTGGGATTCCGACATGACCGCCTACGGCCCCAAGGCCCACCTCGGTTCGGCCGTCATCAACTGGGGCCCGTACTACATCAAGGCCGTGGGCGACGCGCTCAACGGCAAGTGGAGCACCGGCCAGGCCTGGTGGGGCGTGAAGGAAGGCGCCATCGACATGGTGTCGGTCGCCGCCGACGTGCCGGACGACACCAAGAAGAAGATCGACGACATCAAGGCCGGCCTGAAGGACGGCAGCTTCGTGATCTGGAAGGGCCCGATCGTCGGTCAGGACGGCAAGGAAGTCGTGGCGAAAGACGCCGTGGCCGATGACAAGTTTCTGGGTGAGATCATGTTCTACGTCAAGGGTGTAGAAGGAAAGGTGCCAGCGAACGAGAAGAAGTAAGTAGAGTGATCGCGGTACATTGATTTTTTTGGAGATCGACTTGAAACACAATCGACTTATGGTGCTGTTGTTCGCGGCAGGAGTATTGCTTGCCTGCTCCAAGCCGACGGACACCATCATTCCGTCGGATATGAGCAAGTGGGACTCCGAACTTGCGCCGGCCATCAACAAGCTCAGCGAAGAGGACAAGAAGCTTGCCACTGGTTATTTGATGCGCGCCAAGATGGGCGAATTGTTCGGCAAGGAAGGTATCCCAATTGGAACAACGCTCGGTGCTGCTCTGGAGGCACAGAAAAAGTGGCTGGCGGATCAAGTAGTCAAGGACGCAGAAGCTAAGGCACTGAAAGAAAGAATGCTAAAGGAGCAGCAGAAAGCCCGCGCGGACATTGAAAGCGCAGTAACTGTAGCCTTGATTGCAAAACGTGAGTTGCCGAAGAACTACGATTTGGGGCGCTACTCGGAATATCAGCTTTTCAAATTTGGTATCAAGAACAAATCTGAGAAAGAGATCGCCGGGGTCTCAGGAGAGATTGAGTTCATTGATATTTTTGACAAAAGGGTTGGTTCTGTAACTTTCCGTATGGCAGAAAAAATTAAGGCTGGGGGTGAGGTGACCTGGGAAGGCGGACGGGACTACAACCAGTTCATTTCTGAGCACAAGGCTGTTTGGAATCTTGAAGAGGGTAAGTACAAAACAAAGTTCGTTCCAAGTGCGATAGTGTTTTCGGATGGCAGTCAACTGAAAACGCCAGACTGAAAATTTAGTCTATCTTTGCGTAGTGGCTTTGACACCAAGGGTCGCGAAACAGGTAGTTGAGCTGGATTGAAGAGATTTGGCACGACAGTTTCCGGTACGCCACCTTTCTTACTTTGACTAATCGATGTTGCATTCGCAGCAATCCAGTTGCGGTTCGATAGATATGCGTGCTGAGCGAATGCAATTGGATGTCGAAGCCTGAATTTCCTCCTGCCGAATTCCTATGGGACGACGGGAGTTTTCCAAGAGTCCAACATGTTCAAAGTCCATCCCGTTCCGCAGCACCGCCTGCCCGAACTGCTGCGCGCCATGCCCAAGGCCGAGCTGCACATCCACATCGAGGGTTCACTGGAGCCGGAGATGATCTTTGCGCTGGCCCAGCGCAACGGCGTGACGCTGCCCTACGACAGCGTGGAAGCCCTTCGCGCGGCCTACGCCTTCACCGACCTGCAGAGCTTCCTCGACATCTACTACGCCGGCGCCAGCGTGCTGCTGAAGGAGCAGGATTTCTACGACATGGCGTGGGCCTACTTCGAGAAGGCGGCGGCCGACCATGTGGTGCGCGCCGAACTCTTCTTCGACCCCCAGACCCACACCGCGCGCGGCGTGCCGATGGAGGTGGTGATCAGCGGGCTGTACCGCGCCTGCCTGGATGCCCACACCAAGCTGGGCGTGAGCGCCGACCTGATCCTGTGCTTCCTGCGCCACCTCAGCGAGGAAGACGCCCTCGCCACGCTGGAGCAGGCGCTGCCGTACCGTGACCGCTTCATCGGCGTCGGCCTGGATTCGAGCGAACGCGGCCATCCGCCCGAGAAGTTCGCGCGCGTGTTCGCCCGCTGCGCCGAGCTGGGCCTGCACCTCGTGGCCCATGCGGGCGAGGAGGGGCCACCCGCGTACGTGTGGAGCGCGCTGGACGTGCTGAAGGTCGAGCGCATCGACCACGGCGTGCAGAGCGCCAAGGACCCCGCCCTGATGGCGCGCCTGGCCAAAGAGCGCACGCCGCTGACCGTATGCCCGTTGTCCAACCAGAAGCTGTGCGTCTTCCCCGACCTGAAAGACCACAACCTGCGCACGCTGCTCGACGCCGGCCTGTGCGCGACCCTCAACTCGGACGACCCGGCCTACTTCGGCGGCTATCTCAATGAGAACTTCCTGCAGACCTTTGCCGCGCTGCACCTGAGCACCCAGCACGCCTGGACCCTGGCGCACAACAGCATCGAGGCCAGCTTTGCGCCCGCTGTCGACAAGCAGCGCTGGACGCATCAGCTCAATCAAACCTTCGAGCGGTTTGTGGAGCACGACTACTGAGGGTGGAAGGTTTGGATGTTTGTCGAGAAGAGAGGACTCATTTCCATGCACAGGCTCACATTGATCGAGATCGGCGATTCGCTCGGTGCCATTCTTCCTGGCGAACTGCTGGCGCAGCTCGGTCTGAAGGCTGGCGACGAACTTTGTGCGGCAGAAGCGCCTGGCGGGTACATCCTGACTCACTGCCCACCGCCGCAGACCGACGAAGTTGCAGCTGGTCGTGAATTCATGGCTGAGTTCAGCGATACATTCCGCAAGCTCGCCAAATAGCCCGGCTGTGCGCCTGGGCAGCAAACCCGCCCGCGTGGGCAATCGGCGATCCAGGTCGCGTCCTCACACCGGCGGCAGCAGCCGCCCCCGCGCCACCAGCACCAGCGTGCGGGCCAGCAGGAACAACTGCACCGCGCTGGCCAGCACCACCGCCGTCACGGCCACGGACAGCGGCCAGCCACCGCGGCGCACCGCCTCCACCGTGGTGGCCGCAAACGCCGCCAGCGGAAACGAAAACGACCAGAAGCCCACGTTGAACGGCACCTCGCTCCAGTAGCGCCAGCGCGTCAGCACCGCCAGCACCGGGCCGCTGGCCACGCCCAGCGCCACCATCACCGCGTCGGCCGGCAGATCCGGCCACAGCACGCAGGCCGCCAGCGCGCCCACCGAGGCCGGCGCCATTTCGATGCCCAGCGTGGGTCGCAAGGCCAGCGGCAGCGGGCCGGCAAACAGGCGGTTCAGGATGCGCATTTCCAGCAACGCCCAGGCACCGAGGCCCATGCCCATCAGCAGCGTGGCCCAGCCGTGAAAGCCCAGCGCCTGCAGCGCCATCGCGCCGACAAAGCCGCCCGGCACCGTGGGCAGGTACAGGGCCGGCGTCACCAGCTCCGGCGGCGTCTTGCCGGTGGACAGGTCGGCCACCACGCGCCACGCCATCCAGCCCTGGCCGGCCAGCACCACCAGCGCCAGCGGCAGCAGGGTGTCGCGTGTCTGCGGCCAGCGGCCCGCCACCAGCGCCACGGCCATCAGCAGCGCCACCGGCATCAAGGCCAGCAGCGCGCCCTGCACGGGATGCCGCAGCTCCTGCCGCAACACCGCACCGTGGCGCAGCGCCTTGGCCAGCCAGAGCAGCAGCAGCCCCGAAAGCAGAGCCAACGCTGCGGCCAGAAGGCCCTCGGCCAGCGGGCCCGCGGCGTCCACCCCGGCCGGCTGCAGCCGGTGCCAGGCGCCCGACAGGCCCAGCAACCCCAGCGCCATGCCGAACAGCGACGGATGCAGCCGCGCCAGCCAGGGGCGGGCGGTTGCTGGGGTGGCGGTCTGGGGCGGTGGTGGGCGGTCGGTCATGGCTTGTGCAGTCTAGGCATTGGTTCGCCGCAGCACGCGGGCAAGTCTTTTCCGCTTGATATGTGTCAAGCATGTCGGCTACCCCGGCGGCGTGGGCCCTGGGGGGGCCATTTCAGCGGCTGTTTTGCCGCCAATTTCAATAAAAACTGCCCCACCCCGTCGTGAAATGGTCATCACCCGCTATCAAAGCGGGAGTGCTTGAAAGCACGCCAGCCCCCGCCCGCTATGATGCGCCGCATGGGAGACACCGCCAGCACCCCCCCCGCGGCCAGCGATGCCGCCATCGACGCCACGACCCAGGCCGTGCGTGATTTCATCGCCCGCTGGCGGGGCGTCACCGCCAGCGAGCTGTCCACCTCGCAAAGCTTCGTCATCCAGCTCTGCGAGCTGCTCGGCGTCGAGGCGCCGCACCCCACGCCCGAGCAGAGCTACATGTTCGAGCGCCCCATCACCTTCACCCACGGCGACGGCAGCACCAGCGCCGGGCGCATCGACTGCTACCGGCGCGGCCACTTCGTCTGGGAGAGCAAGAAGCTCAAGGACGGCGAGCGCCAGGCCGCCGCCGGCAGCCGCCGGTTTGACGACGCCCTCCTGCGCGCCCGCACCCAGGCCGAGAACTACGCCCGCGCGCTGCCGGCTGCCGAAGGCCGCCCGCCCTTCGTGGTGGTGGTGGACGTGGGCCACGTCATCGAGCTGTACGCCGAGTTCACCCGCTCCGGCGCCACCTACACCCCGTTTCCCGACCCGCGCAGCCACCGCATCCGGCTGGAGCAGCTGGCCGACTCCGCCATCCGCAAGCGCCTGAAAGCCCTGTGGACCGACCCGCTCAGCCTGGACCCCAGCCGCGCCAGCGCCCGCGTCACGCGCGAGGTGGCCGCCGAGCTGGCCGAGCTGGCCAAAAGCCTGGAAGCTGCCGGCCACACGCCGCACCACGTGGCCGGCTTTCTGACGCGCTGCCTGTTCAGCATGTTTGCCGAGGACGTGGGCCTGCTGCCCAAGAGCGGGCCCGAGGGCCTGGGCAGCTTTGTGCACCTGCTGCGCCAGCACCGCGAGCAGCCCGCCACCCTGGCGCAGATGCTCAAGATCTTCTGGGCTGGCATGGACGCGGGCGGCTTCAACGCGGCGATTGCCGCCGACGTGTTGCGCTTCAACGGCAAGCTGTTCAAGGGCTCGGCGGCAGACGGCTACGTGCTGCCACTCAGCACCGCGCAGATCGACGGCCTGCTGCGTGCCGGCCGCGCCAACTGGACCGAGGTGGAGCCCGCCATCTTCGGCACCTTGCTGGAGCGCGCGCTCGACCCCACCGAGCGCCACGCCCTGGGCGCGCACTACACGCCGCGCGCCTATGTGGAGCGCCTGGTGCTGCCCACCGTGGTGGAGCCCCTGCGCGCCGACTGGGCCAACGCGCAGGCCGCCGCCCACATGTTGGCCCGCGAGGCTGCGGAGCTTGAAGCAAATCCGCCGAAGCGCACGGCGGGAACGACGCACGCGACTTTTGACTCGCGGCAATTGGCAAAAGAGACCAAGGTCCTGGTCGATCATGAACGGAAGGTGCGCGACAAATGGCGTGAAGCCCAACAGGAAATTCGGCGCTATCACCACCAGCTCTGCACTGCCCGCGTGCTCGACCCGGCATGCGGCAGCGGCAATTTTCTGTACGTCACGCTAGAACACCTCAAGCGCCTCGAAGGGGAGGTGCTCAACCAGCTCGGCGAATTGGGCGAGCATTCCGGCGTGCTTGCAGACGGGGAAACCGTTACTCTCAAGCAGTTTCTAGGAATCGAACTCAACCCCCGTGCCGCAGCCGTTGCCGAGTTGGTGCTATGGATTGGCTGGCTTCAGTGGCACGTGCGAACACAAGGCAGCCAATCGGTGGCCGAGCCCGTCGTGCACGACTACGGCAACATCGAAAATCGCGACGCGGTGCTGGCCTACGACCGCGCCGAGCTGGCCACGGATGAATCGGGCCAGGTCATCACCCGCTGGGACGGCACCACCTTCAAGAAGCACCCGGTGACGGGCGAAGATGTGCCCGACGAGGCCGCGCAGGTGCCGCAATGGCGCTACGTGAACCCGCGCCCCGCCGAGTGGCCGGCGGCGGATTTCATTGTGGGGAATCCGCCGTTCATTGGCGCCGGGCCGATGCGGGCCGCGCTGGGCGACGGCTATGTGGAGGCGTTGCGTGCCACCTGGACCGACGTGCCGGAGAGTGCGGACTTCGTCATGTACTGGTGGCACCACGCGGCTTGGCTGGTGCGCTCTGGCGCTGCGCGACGGTTTGGGTTCATCACCACGAACAGCCTGCGGCAGACGTTCAACAGGCGGGTGGTGCAGGCTGCGCTGGACGGGGTGCCGGTGAAAGCTGGAGGTCTGGTGGCGGCCGGGGCGGGGCATGCCGGGGGGCTCATGCTGCCAAATGCGCAGAAATCGGCCCCCGGCACGCCCCGCCCCGGCTTGCAGGCGCTCAGCCTGATCTACGCGATTCCGGATCACCCGTGGGTGGACAGCGCCAACGGGGCGGCGGTGCGCATTGCGATGACGGTGGGCGTGGCGGGCGAGGGGGAAGGGCGCTTGCTGACCGTATGCGACGAGCGCGAAGGCGGCGACGGGGAGGTGGCTGTGCGGCTGGCTGAAGCCCGCGGCCTGCTGCACGCCGACCTGCGCCGCGGCGCCAACGTGGCCGCTGCCCGTGCGTTGTTGGCGAATGCGGGCGTGTCATCACCCGGTGTGAAGCTGCACGGCGCAGGCTTCATTGTCAGCCGCGAGGAGGCCGGCGAGCTGGGGCTGGGCACGGTGCCTGGGCTGGAGCGCCACGTCCGCGAGTACCGCAACGGCCGCGACCTGATGGCGTCGCCCCGCGACGTGCTGGTCATCGACCTGTTCGGCCTGAATGCCGACGAGGTCCGCGTGCGCTTCCCGGCCGTGTTCCAGTGGGTGGTGGAGCGGGTGAAGCCCGAGCGCGACGCCAAGGCAAACACCAAGGATGGCGCCGGCTACGCTGCACAGTGGTGGCTGTTCGGCAAACCTCGGCAGGAGATGCGGCGCCAGCTGGCCGGCTTGCACCGCTACATCGCCACTGTCGAAACCGCCAAGCACCGCACCTTCCAGTTCCTCGACGCCAGCGTGTTGCCCGACAACATGCTGATCGCCATCGCGACCGACGATGGCGCGTGGCTGGGCGTGCTGTCCAGCCAGGTGCACGTCGAATGGGCGCTGGCCGCTGGCGGCACGCTCGAAGACCGACCTCGCTACAACAAGTCGGTCTGCTTCGAAACCTTCCCCTTCCCCTCTGACGACACCGGCCTTACCCCCGACCTCACCGAGCGCATCCGCCACCTCGCCGAACAGCTCGACGCCCACCGCAAGGCGCGGCAGGCGGCGTTTGAATCCGTCACGCTCACCGGCCTGTACAACGTGCTCGACAAACTGCGCCGCGGCGAGGCGCTTTCACCCAAGGAAAAGGTCTTGCACGAGCAGGGCCTGGTCAGCGTGCTGCGCAGCCTGCACGACGAGTTGGACGCCGCCGTGCTGGCCGCCTACGGCTGGAGCGACCTCGGCCCCGTGCCCTGGGCGGACGAGGCCGCGCGCGCCGCCTGGACCGAGGCGGTGCTGGAGCGCCTGGTGGCCCTCAACGCCCGCCGCGCCGCCGAAGAGGCCGCCGGCACCATCCGCTGGCTGCGCCCCGACTTCCAGGACCCGGCGCGCCGCGCCGAGCGCGAAGCGGCCGCCGCGCAGGCGGTGCGGACCAGCGCCGATGAACTCCTGAATCAGGAGCGCCCTGTGGCCATTCCACGCTGGGAACAGCCCGATTTGGGCATGAAAATGGCCGAAAACGAGGCCCCGCCGGCCTCCCAGGTGCCCGAAGTGCCTGCCGAAGACGCCACCGACCATTCGGCAGCCCCAGCGCCCGCCACCGCAGCCCAGCCCTGGCCCGCCGCCCTGCCCGAGCAGGTGCGCGCCGTCGCCCAGCTGCTCGCCGCCAGCCCGGCCCCGCTGCCCCTGCCGGCCATCGAGGCCGGCTTCAAGGGCAAAGGCCCGTGGAAGAAAGGCCTGCCCCGCATCCTCGACACCCTGGAAGCCCTCGGCCGCGCCCGGCGCGAGGGGGCGGGCTGGCGGGGGTGACGAACCCATCGCACCGCGCGGGGCCCATCTATCTAGAATCATCCGACGTTCCATGAAAGGCAAAACCATGTTGCACAGCTACGAGGCCGAGTTGCAAGGCAATCAAGTCATCTGGCTTGGCGCGGCGCCGCCAGCCATCGCTCAGGCGCGCCGGGTGGTGGTGGTTCTGGAAGACTCGACGGAGGAGCAGGCGCCATCTTCGCTGGCCCAGATCCTGCGTAATGCGCGCGGCTCCCTGGGGCGTGGCAATCGCGAAGCGGTGCTTGCCGAACTGGCCCGTTCGCGGCAAGAGTGGGAACTCTGAGCGATGCCGCCCGAAGCGCCGCAAGATCAGGCACTGGTTTTTGACAGCAGCACGCTGATCCTGTTCCTGAACGACGCCCTGCCCGAGGCGGCTGTCGAACTCCTCAATGTGAATTTGCAGTCGGGTCTCGTGTTCATTTCCGCCATCGTGCGGGCTGAAGTCCTGGCGTGGCCCGCGCACACGGATGGTTCATTGTCGGCGGCTCGAGCGCTTCTCGATGTCTGCCATCTGGTGCCCGTCAGCGCCGAGGTGGCCGACGAAGCCGCGCGAATTCGCCGCGAAACCGGCTTGAAGTTGCCGGATGCGCTGATCGCCGCGACCGCTGTTCTCCAGCGCGCGACCTTGGTCACCGCCAACGAGCGGGATTTCCGGCGGGTGCCGGAACTGGCGTTGATCGAGACCTGACGGATGCTGAGGCTTGCTGGTAATGTCCGGATGAAGAACCAGTGCAATCGGCGCGAGAAGGCGAAGGGAGTTGAAAAAAATGAGAAGTACAACGTTTTTCCTGGGCGCGCTGGCGCTCGTGTTCGTTGGTGCTGCGCCGGCCGGCGAGGTGTTCATGTGCAAAAGCTATGGCGGCGGGACGTTCTGGTCCAGTGCGCATTGCAGCCGTCATAACGCGCTGATCGAGCGCATCGTGAGCGTGCCCGATGGCATGCCGTTCGATCAGCAGGTCAAGCTGGCCGAGCAGGACCGCGCTGCCGCCGCTGGGCTGGTTGCGCAGCAGACGCCCAGTGATGTGCAGCAAGCTGTGCCGACACCGTCGAACCAGACCGCGTGCCAGGCATTGGACGCGCAAATTCGGCAGTGGGACGCAATGGCCCGCCAGCCGCACTCCCCAGATGCAGGACTGGATCACGGGTCAACGCCGCGCGGCGCGTGATCGACAAATTCGCATCCGCTGCTGAGGTGATGCTGTCAGTTGGCAATGGCTCCGGGAAAAGTTCGTCACCACACGGATTCGGCCTCCATGAACTCCTGAATTCAGAGCGCCTTGTGACCAATCGACGCTGGGAATAGGCCGTTCATGGACTGAAAGTCGCCTCAATCCGGCCCCGCCCGATCCGGGCTCGCATCCGAATCACAAGTGCGATTGCTAGCGCAGGCAACAGAGGTCCAGGAGCTCCCCGTCGGCGCCGTACAGCAGGTAGTCGCCATCGACCGCGATGACATAGCGAGCCGGATTTCTGAACCTGGCGCCGTGGTCGCGAATGCTGGGCGGAACGCGGGGATCGTCCACATACCAGACATCCTCGCCTTCCCAATCTTCGTTCAGAATTTCCATGGTGGTGCCCGGTGTGGTGGCCCTGAGCCCGGCGCAGGCGCGCATCCGCTGGCGGTGGTCAAGGGATGGCTACTTTGCCACACGCATCGAGAAGCGGTCGCTGTGCGCTCTTCCGATGGCAGGTGACGCGAAGGAGCGGTGTCCCCGGACCATGCACCATGGAGATGCCCGCGCGCGAGCCGTCGTCCTGACTATGATGACCGGCATGTTATCCGCTGGTTCCACCACTGAAGGCTGCGCGCCGGGGGTCCGGGCGCGGGTCTGGCTTTCCGGCGAAGACCTGGGCGAGAACGACGACTTCGCGCGGGTCTGGCTGCATCTGGACGATGGGCAGGTGCGGGTCTTCCGCCTGCCGGCATCCTGTCTGGGGTGCGACGAGGTGCTGGCGCCACTGATGGCCGCTTCAGCCGCCGATGCGCGCGGGATGCTGCTCGAAGTGAACGATCGGTTGTTCGAGTGGGCGATTGCCCTGTACGCCGCGCCCGTCGCCCCCTTGCTTCGTTCAGAGCGCTGGAGCCGCTCCCACGCGGCGGCGCTGTCGTTTTCCAGGGGCCTGGATGCCGAGCTGCTCGAAGTCCTGGGGCAACTGCAAGCCCAGCGCACCTGGGGCTCAGCCCGCAACTACACCCGATTGGCCATCCTGCCGCCCGAGGTGCGCCAGCGCCGCCTGCAGGCGATCACGCGCTTCCCGCTGCTGGTGGCGCCCGTGCTGTTGTCGGGCCACCACCGGCTGGAGCTGTTCGGCGGCAAGCGCCACGCCTGGCGCGCCCATGATGACGAGGTGGTCGAGGCCATCGACCGCGGGCGCGATCTGACGGGCGTTCTGGCCGCGCACCATGGTGTTTCGCGCGCCCTGGTGCGCTCGCCCACGTGCCGGCAGATGTGGGGCAGCACGGCGCTGTCGCATCAGAACTTTCTGCGCCTGATGGACGCTCTGAGGCCCGAGCAGCGGCCCGCCCGCTGGGCTGAAATCAGCCCGTTCGTCCCGGCGCTGCCCGCACTGGAGAGTCTCGCGGGCGGGACGGAGCGCTTGATCGGGGTGGCGCGCGATGTGTTCCGGCCCGGCTGGACAGCGCTGTGGCGAGCCTGCGAGCAGGCCTTTGCCCCCCTGCCGGCGGCGGTATCCGATGCGGAGGATTTCGTGCGCGCGGCGGCGGGGAGCGCAGCGAATGTGGCCGGCCTCTCGGAAGACGAGCTGGCCCGCGCCTGGCTGCGCGAGCGCGGGCTGCTGCCGCTGCTGCGTGCGTCCGCCCGGTGGCACGCTGCCCGCAGGCCCACGCCCCGGCCGATCGAGGATGGCGAGACCCTGCCGGCGGTGATCGGCCTGTGGGAAGAGGGGGTCGCCAGTGCCACCGAGCTGACCACGGCTTCTGCCCTGACGCGCGAAGGAGACGACTTGGACCACTGCGTGGCGGACTACTGGAGCGACTGCCGCGACGAAGGCACCCGCATCTTTGCCTTGAGCCTGCCCGACGACGAACGCGCCACGGCGCAGTACAACCCGCGCGCCACCCATGGCGATGTGCCGGACTATGGCCTTGTTCAACTTCGCGGACCGGGCAATGCGGCATGCGGCGCGGCCATGCAAGCCTGGGCTGAGCGCGTGGAGGACGCGCTCAACGAGCCGCAGCGGCGGGCTGCGCGGGCCGCAGCGCTGGCGACGGCGGGGCAACGGCGGCGGTCGCGCGGGTGGTGGATGGAGCGGGTCGTGGGACCGCTCGATCCAGAGAGCGAGAAGGAGCTGACACGGGTGCTGGCCCGCCACGCGGCGCGCCCGGAGAACAGGCCGCTGCCCGGCGAGGTTCTTCGCGCCTGGGTGGCCGGCTTCGCTTATCACGATGGCGCGTCGGTGCAGGCGCAGCTCAGCATCGGCCGTGCGCTGGAGCTGGTGCGCGAGCCTGACAACCCGCATGACCCGCTGGCCGTGCGCATCGATGGCTGTGGCGTGACGCTGGGCTACGTGCCGCGCGCGCTCAACGCGGCGATCGCCGCCCGCCTGGATGCCGGCGAAGTCCTTGTGTGTCAGGTAGTCGAATGCGATCCTCGGGCGGAACCCTGGACGCGCTTGGTGTTTGCGATTGCTGCTGAAGCGGGGATGGCTCGCAGGTGATCGCTGCGGCGGGTGCAGCCGGATAGGCTGGCCGGTATCGCCACCGGAGGTCGATATCCCGCGCGCTCGGTTCACCTTCATCTGATCCACGAGCCTTGGTACCCGCGTGACCAAGCCCGGAACCTGGCACGACTACTGGGGCGGTCTGGCGAAGAAACGGATGGCTCCGGTGAGCGTGAGCACGGCCACGAAGAAACCGATGAACAGTATCCACAGCAGCACCACCGCCAGTCCCTGGTTGCCGCCGGAAAGCAACAGCAGCCCGAACAGGCAGGCGCAGACGGCAGCAAGGGTCAATGTCAGGCGCATGGTCATCGATCAGCCGTCGTGCCCGCGCAGCAGCGATCGCGCGCACCGCCCCAGACCGTGAAGAAAATCCGCCAGCGCCGCCGAGCCCAGCAGGAACAGCAGAAAGCCTTGCATGAAGAACCCGCTCAACGCATCGCCCAGGTGCAATGCCAGCAGGACGCAGACCACCGCCAGCATTGGCATGAAGCGAAAGGATGACATGGGGGTTTGAGGCTGGATCAGCCCAGCAGCCAGCCGAACAGAGCGACAGCGCCCAGCAGCGCCATGCGTGATACGCCTAGTGAGCGCGCGGCGCGGCCCCACAGCACCCAGCCGATGACGGCCCAGCCCGCGAAGGTGATGATGCCGAGCAATTCAAAGAACGCGTTCCACATCGGGGAAATCGTAGCATGCGCCCGAGTTCTTCCATACGATCCGCATCACCTTGATCTGGGACTGAGTGACCAATCCGACCGCTGGCATCGTCCAGGCCACCGGAGAGCTTGACCGGCTCCGGCGAAAAGCCGTCACACACTGATGTCGCTCCAGCGTTCACGCTGCCCCTGCGGGCCATCGAAGCCGGCTTCAAGGGCAAAGGCACTTGGAAGAAAGGCCTGCCCACATCCTCGACACCCGGGAAGCCCTCGGCCGCGCCCGGCGCGAGGGGACGGGCTGGCGGGGGTGAGGCGTTGGCCTGGCCGTTGCCTGGTGACAAAAGGCACACAATAAATTAAACTGGCACCCATGAAACCTTTTCGCTGGGGGCCGGAAAAAAACGATCAGCTTCAGCGTGATCGGGGCATTACGTTCGAGCAGATGGTGGTGGCAATAGAAGCCGGCGGCCTGCTCGACATATTGGCCCACCCAAATGCGGCGAAATATGCCAACCAACGGGTGCTGGTTGTGGAGTCCGAGGGATACGTGTATCTGGTGCCGTTTGTGGAGCAGGCGGATCATTACTTCCTGAAGACGGCCATCCCAAGCCGCAAGGCCACCCGTGACTATTTGAAGAAGGACGATCCTCATGCCCAAGACTGATGCCTACGAAGCCGACCTGCTCGGCGCCTTTGACAAAGGCGCGCTCAAGTCGGTGGCCACCAAGGCCGAACTGTCCCGCTTCAAGGCTGCGGCGCGCGCTACGGCCGTGAAGGACAAGCGGGTGAACATCCGCCTGTCGTCCGGCGACCTGCAGGACATTCAGGTCAAGGCGCTGGAGCAAGGCATGCCTTACCAGACGCTCATTGCCAGCGTGCTGCACAAGTACGTGACGGGCCGGCTCGCTGAGCGCTGAACGACGGATCGCGAGGGCCCGCACTCGCGGGGCTGCGCTCGAGCCAATGCCGCCTGTGCACCCTGATCACACCCACGCCCCCGCCCTGCGCGGGGGCCTGCTCGCCGTGCTGGCGGCGCTGCTGTTTGGCGTGAGCACGCCGCTGATCCAGCGCCTGGGTGCGGGGCTGGGCGCGTTCACCACCGCGGCGTTGCTGTATGCGGGTGCGGCGGGTGCCGGGGCGCTGTTGCGCCAGCCGGCCACGCGCGAGGCGCGGCTGCGCCGGTCTGACCTGGGGCAGCTGGTGCGGGTGGCCCTTGCCGGCGCGCTGGTGGGGCCGGTGGCGCTGGCCTGGGGGCTGCAGCGCACCAGCGGGACCAGTGCGTCGCTGATGCTGACGCTCGAAGCGGTGTTCACTGCCGCCCTGGCCTGGCGCCTGTATGGCGAGACGCTGGACCGGCGCGTGGCCGCGGCCATGGCCCTGCTGGTGGGCGGCGGCGTGGCGCTGGTGCTGGACCAGCGTGCCAGCGGCACGGTGGGCGTGTGGGGCCTGCTGGCGGTGCTGGTGGCCACGGCGGCCTGGGGGATGGACAACGCCTGGTCGCGCCCGCTGGCCGAGCGTGACCCGGGTCAGGTGGTGCTGGCCAAGGCGGCGCTGGGCGCTGCCTGCGCGGCCACGGTGGCCGTCCTGAGTGGCGAGCCGCTGCCAAGCGGGGCGCAGGCGGCGGGGCTGCTGGCGGTGGGGGCGACGGGCTACGGCCTGAGCCTGCGCCTGTACCTGCTGGCGCAGCGCCACTTCGGCGCGGCGCGCACCGGCTCGGTGTTTGCGCTGGCGCCGTTCTTTGGTGCGGCGGCGGCGTGGGCGCTGGGCGAGCGCGGCGCCGGGCCGCTGTGGTGGGCGGGCGCCGCGCTGATGCTGGCCGGCGTGCTGCTGCACCTGCTGGAGCGCCACGCCCACACGCACGAGCACCCGGCCATGGATCACGAGCACGCCCACACGCACGACGACGGCCACCACCTGCATCGGCACACCCCCATGCCAGTGGGCCCGCACAGCCATTGGCACCAGCACGATCCGGTGCGCCACACCCACGCCCATGTGCCCGATGCGCACCACCAGCATGCGCACGGGGGTTAGCGGCGAGCGACCAGGCCCGGTGGGCTGCCCCGGGTAAAATCCCGTTCAAAGGCTGCTGCCCCGGCAGCCTTTTGCTTTTTCAGCCATCCGGGGCCATGTAGAGGACCACCATGTACAAAAACCTCGTGCCGGCGGGCGCCTTGGCGCTCGCGGCCGTCTGTTTTTCTTTTCCCGCTTTTCCCCAGACCCAACCCGCTGCCGGTGAACCCGTCAAGGCCGGCTTTGTCTATGTCTCGCCGATCACCGAGGCCGGCTGGACGAAGCAACACGACGAGGGCCGCAAGGCCGTGGAGGCCGCGCTGGGTGCGGGCGTCAAGACCACCTTCGTCGAGAACGTGCCCGAGGGCGCCGACGCCGAGCGCGTCATTCGCGACCTGGCGCGCCAGGGGAACCAGATCATCTTCACGCCCAGCTTCGGCTACATGGAGCCCACGCTGAAGGTGGCCAAAGAGTTTCCGGACGTGAAGTTCGAATCGATCACCGGCTACAAGACCGCGCCCAACGTGGCCACGGCCAACGCGCGCTATTACGAGGGCCGCTTTCTTGCCGGCATTGCCGCCGGGCGGATGTCGAAGACCGGCGTGGCCGGCTACGTGGCGGGTTTTCCGATCCCCGAGGTGTTGCAGGGCATCAACGCCTTCACGCTGGGCATGCGCTCGGTGAACCCGAAGGCCGAAGTGAAGGTGGTGTGGCTCAACGCCTGGTTCGATCCGCCCAAGGAGCGCGACGCGGCGATGGCGCTGTTCAACCAGAACGTGGACGTGATCGCCTTTCACACCGGCAGCACGGCCGTGATGGCGGCGGCCCAGGAGCGCGGCAAGCTGGCGGTGGCCTACCACTCGGACATGCGCAAGCTGGCGCCGGACGCGCAGATCGTCGCGGTGACGCACCAGTGGGGCGACTACTACACGCGCCGGGTGCGCGCGGTGGCCAACGGCACCTGGACCTCCGGCAATGTCTGGGGCGGGGTGAAGGAGGGCATGGTCCGCGTGGGTGACTTCGGCTCTAAAGTGCCCAAGGCGGTGCAGCAGGAGGTGCTGGCGCGCCAGAAGGATCTCGCCAGTGGCAAGCTCAGGCCTTTTGCCGGGCCGATGGTCGACAACGAGGGCCATGAAGTGGTGCCCAAAGGCCAGGTGATGACCGATGCGCAGATACTGAATATGAACTTTCTCGTATCGGGGGTACAGGGCCGGATCGCAAAATAGAGGCATGAAAGCCTATCAAGCCTCCCTCCTGCGATTCGACGAACACGGCCAGGCCGTCTATGAGACCGACGGCCTGCTCGTCACCGGGCCGGATGCCAGCGGCCGGCGCGTGGTGCTGGCCGCGGGGAGCTACGGCGCCCTGGCCCCGCACTACGCCGATGTGCCTGTCCAGCGCCTGCCCGGGCGCATCCTCGCACCGGGCTTCCTGGACCTGCACATCCACTACCCGCAGACCGATGTGATCGGCTCGCCGGCCGAGGGCCTGCTGCCCTGGCTGGAGCACTACACCTTTCCGCACGAGGCGCGATTTGCGGACGCAGACTACGCCGCCGACGTGGCGCGCTTCTTCCTGGACGAACTCGCGCGCAATGGCGTCACCACCGCGCTGACCTTTGCCACCTCGCATCCCGGCTCGGTGGACGCCTTGTTCGGCGAAGCGCAGCGCCGCGGCTTGCGGCTCATCACCGGCAAATGCCTGATGGATCGCCACAGCCCCGACGGCGTGCGCGACGAGACGGAACAGAGCCTGATCGACTCCGAGGCGCTGATCCGGCGGTGGCACGGCGTGGACCGCCTGGGCTACGCCATCACGCCGCGCTTTGCGCCCAGCTGCACCGAGGCGCAGCTGACGGGCGCCGGCGAGCTGGCCGCGCGCTACCCCGAGGTGTGGATCCAGTCGCATGTGTCGGAAAACCTCGACGAGGTGCGCTGGGCGCGCGAGCTGTTCCCGGCCTCACGCTCCTACCTGGCCGTCTACGACGACCATGGGTTGATGCGCGAGCGCGCCGTCTATGCACACTGCATCCACTTCGACGACGACGACCGGGCGCTGATGCGCGACACCGGCACGGCGGCAGCCGTCAGCCCCACCAGCAACCTGTTCCTGGGCAGCGGATTTTTTGACTACGCGGGCGCCGAGCGCGTGGGCTTTCGCTTCGGCCTGGCCAGCGACGTGGGTGGCGGCACCAGCTTCAGCCCGTTCCACACGATGCTGGCCGCCTACACCGCCGGCCGCGAAGGCCAGACCAAGGCCGGCCTGAGCCTGAGCCCGCAGCACCTGTGGTGGCAGCACACCGCCGGCGCGGCGCAGGCACTGGGCCTGGGCGGTGTGGTGGGCAACCTGCAGCCCGGCCATGAGGCCGACTTCATCGTGCTGAACCCCGCCGCCACGCCGCTGCTGGCCCGGCGAACCGGCCAGGCACAGAGCGTGGACGAGCTGCTGTTCGCGATGATCGTGCTCGGAGACGACCGGCTGGTCGAAAAAACCGTGATTTCAGGGTAAAACTGCCATCATCCCGGCGTGGAATGGTCAGTTTTCGCTATTGAAAGAGTAGCTATTTGTTCAGCTTCTTCTCGCGCAGGTAGCGCGCCAGGCCGCAATAGCCGTCTTTGAAGAGGATGTCGTTCTCCACCTTGGCCGGCAGCAGCTCCTCCTTGAGGTCCGCGGCGGCCTGGTTGCCCTGCGTCTGCCGGATGAAGCCGATCGCCTGCTCGAACTTGGAGACTTCCGTGCGGCAGGGGTCGGGTGCGGGTGGGCCCGCGGGGCTTTGCGCCCAGGTTGGCAGCGCGATGGCGGCCAGCAGTCCGGTCAGGCGCGTGGTGGGTGTCGTCATGGCAAGCCCTTGTTCAGCATGGTGGCAAGCATGGGTCATCAGGATGGCGGTTTCATGAACGTTGGCGGATAGACACTATTGCGCCGCCCGTATGCTGCAAGCCCTGAAGACGTGCCCTCTACAATGACCCGCAGGAGTGAACGATGAGCATCAAAAGCGACAAATGGATCCGGCGCATGGCCGAGCAGCACGGCATGATCGAGCCCTTCGAGCCGGGGCAGATCCGGCAGGACCCCGATGGCCGCAAGATCGTCAGCTACGGCACCAGCAGCTACGGCTACGACATCCGCTGCGCGCCCGAGTTCAAAGTCTTCACCAACATCCACAGCACCGTGGTGGACCCGAAGAACTTCGATGAAAAGAGCTTCGTCGATTTCAACGAGGACGTCTGCATCATCCCGCCCAACAGCTTTGCGCTGGCGCGCACGGTGGAGTATTTCCGCATTCCGCGCAACGTGCTGACCATCTGTCTGGGCAAGAGCACCTATGCGCGCTGCGGCATCATCGTCAACGTGACGCCCTTCGAGCCCGAGTGGGAGGGCTACGTGACGCTGGAGTTCTCCAACACCACGCCGCTGCCCGCGAAGATCTATGCCGGAGAAGGCTGCGCGCAGGTGCTGTTCTTCGAAAGCGACAAGGACGATGTCTGCGAGGTGTCGTACAAGGACCGCGGCGGCAAGTACCAGGGCCAGCGCGGCGTCACGCTGCCCAAGGCCTGAAACAGTCCGCTCTCAGCGACCCTTGGCTGACCCGGCCAAAGTCTGCAGGGCACAGCGGGCGGCGGCCAGGTCCCAGCCGGCCCAGCCGCAGCTCTTGAACAGTACCGGCCCGGCGAGCGTGACGGGGTCGTGAAAAGCGGCATCGATGCGCACCACATCGGCCAGGGATTCAAAGCGGCTCACGTCCAGTCCCGCCTGCAGCAGGTCGCCGGCTTCGTGCAAGGCCTGCGGCGTGTCCACGACCACCCGCCCGGTGTGAGCGACATGTCGGCACAGTGCCGGCGCGAGCTCCACCATCGTCGGTGTAAAGGCGCCGACGGCGGCAATGAAATGCCCGTGGCCGGGCAGGGCGCGCAGGGCCACGCCGCTGGCCGGTGTGCAGGTCACGACCAGCGGGCAGTCTGCCAGCGCGGCGTCGGGGTCGGTCGTGATTTCAGCGCGCAGGCCGCGCGCCTGCGCGTGACGGGCCAGCGCGTCTGCACTGGCCTCGCTGCGCGAGGCAATCACCGCCGCTTTGACGTCCAGGACATCGGCAAACGCATCCAGATGGGCGCGTCCCTGCACGCCGGCGCCCACGATCAGCAAGGGGCCTTCTGGCCGGGGCGCCAGCCGTTGGGCCGCCAGCGCCGAGACGGCCGCCGTACGGCGCGCGGTGACGGTGGGACCGTCCAGCAACAAAGCCCGCGTGCCAGTGGCCACATGGGTGACGATCACGTCGCCCTGGATGGTGGGGCGAGCACTGCCTGTGTTGGCGGGTGTGAACGTGATCAGCTTGGTGATGGCAATGTGGGCATCGTGCGCTGGCATGACGAACAGGCTGCCGCCACCGGGCAAGGGCTGCACCAGCCGCGCGGGCACGTGAACCTGGTCATCGAGCAGCAACTGCACCAACGCCTGGAGCAGCGCGGGCCAGGGCAGGGCGGCGGCGGTCTCGGCAGGTCCGAGTACGCGGGATTCGGGTGGGAGATCGGCCATGGCCCGACTGTAGCGAAGGGGCGTGCGTCCGATCAATGGGTCTGGCCGGCCGCGATGCGCAGGTCCTGCGACGTGGTCAGCGCCACGCGCACGGCCAGCCGCAGGCCGTGGACGATGCCCTCCAGCGGCATCGACGGCGTGCCCTGTTCCGGCAGCCAGGGCACATGGATGAAACCGCCGCGAACCCGGCGCCAGCCGCGCTGCGTGGCGAGGAAGTGCATCAGTCCGTAGAACACCTGGTTGCAGACAAAGGTGCCTGCCGTCTGTGAAACCTCCGCAGCCAGCCCCTGGCGCTGGAGCGCCACCCGCATCGCTTTCACTGGCAGGGTGCTGAAGTACGCTGCAGGGCCGCCGGCCACCACGGGCTCGTCGACGGGCTGGGCCAGGGCGTTGTCGGCGATGCGGGCGTCGATGAGGTTGATGGCCACGCGCTCCAGCGACAGTGCTGCCCGCCCGCCGGCTTGCCCGACACAGACCACCAGTGTGGGGCGGTGCGCCATCATCAACGTTTGCAGGTGTTCCAGCGCGGTGCCGAAGACGGTCGGAATCCGGGCCGAAACGATGCGGTGGCCGGCGATGCGCCGCCCATGCAGAGCCTGAACGGCCAGCCAGCTTGGGTTCAAGGCTTGGCCACCGAACGCATCGAAGCCGGTCATCAGCACACTGGGGGTGCGCGCTCGGATCGGGGGCGGTACGGCTACCATCGGGCAAATGTATCGCAGCGCGGCTGCGTGAGGAGTGCGGGCATGAAATGGGAAGGCAACCGGGAATCGGACAACGTCGAAGACCGCCGCGATGGCGGTGGCGGCGGTGGGGGTGGTGGCCTGGGCGGCCTGGTCGGGGGGCGGGGGATTGGCATCGGAACGATCGTCATCGCCTTGATTGGCGGCTGGGCCTTCGGCATCAATCCGCTGACGATTCTGGGCCTGCTCAGCGGGGGCGGTGCGCCTCCTGCGCAGGTGCAGCAGATGCCGGCGCACAAACCGCCGGCCGATGACCGCATGGCCAAGTTCGTCTCCACGGTTCTGGCGGACACCGAGGACGTGTGGACCGACATCTTTGCCAAGGGCGGCGCGAAATACCAGGATCCGCGTCTCGTGCTGTTTCGCGGCGCCACACCCACCGCCTGCGGCACCGGGCAGGCGGCGATGGGTCCGTTTTACTGCCCGGCGGACCGCAAGGTCTATATCGACCTGGGCTTCTACGAAACGCTGAAGAACAAGCTGGGCGCGCCCGGCGAATTTGCCCAGGCCTACGTGATCGCCCACGAGGTGGGCCATCACGTGCAGAACCTCATGGGCATCAGCGCCAGGATGGAGCAGATGCGCGCCAAGGTCAGCCCGGCGCAGTACAACGCGCTGAGCGTTCGGCTGGAACTGCAGGCCGACTGTTTTGCCGGCGTCTGGGCCAACCATGCGCAGAACGCGCGGCAGATTCTGGAGAACGGTGATATCGAGTCGGCCATGAACGCGGCTGCGCGCATCGGCGACGATGCCCTGCAGAAGCAAAGCCAGGGCTATGTGGTGCCCGAAAGCTTCACGCACGGCACCAGTGCCCAGCGCACCCGCTGGTTCAACAACGGGTTGCAGAACGGCAGCGTCAAGGCCTGCGACACCTTCAGCACGAAGAATCTGTAATAAACGACCCTATCCCAGCGTCGGATAGCCATTTGACGCTATTGAAGGCGTAGCGACGTCCGCGTGGCGCCGGCACTGTCGGACCAGCGCCACGCTTGCGTTTGGCAGGGTTTGCCCTGAGTGAGACAATACTGGGCTAAATGACATCCTCCTTTTCCAATCTTTCGCTGGCCGAACCGCTGGCGCGCGCCGTGGCCGAAATGGGCTACGAGTCCATGACACCGATCCAGGCCGAGGCCATTCCTGTCGTGATGACCGGGCAGGACGTGATGGGGGCCGCCCAGACCGGAACCGGAAAGACCGCCGCCTTCTCGCTGCCCCTGCTACACCGCCTGCTCAAGCACGAAAACAGCTCCACATCGCCCGCGCGCCATCCGGTGCGCGCCCTGGTGCTGCTGCCCACGCGCGAATTGGCCGACCAGGTCGCCCAGCAGGTCAAGCTCTATGCCAAGTACACCAACCTGCGCAGCGCCGTGGTGTTCGGCGGCATGGACATGAAGCCCCAGACGCTGGAGCTCAAGCGCGGCGTCGAGGTGCTGGTGGCCACGCCGGGGCGGCTGCTGGACCACATCGAGGCCAAGAACGCGGTGCTGAACCAGGTGGAGTACGTGGTGCTCGACGAGGCCGACCGCATGCTCGACATCGGTTTCCTGCCCGACCTGCAGCGCATCCTGTCCTACCTGCCCAAGCAGCGCACGACGCTGCTGTTCTCCGCGACCTTCTCGCCCGAGATCAAGCGCCTGGCCAACAGCTACCTGCAGAACCCGGTCACCATCGAGGTGGCGCGGCCGAACGAGACGGCCTCCACCGTGGAGCAGCGCTTCTACAGTGCCAATGACGAGGACAAGCGCCACGCCATCCACCAGGTGCTCAAGACGCGCGGCATCAAGCAGGCCTTCATCTTCGTGAACAGCAAGCTCGGCTGCGCCCGGCTGGCCCGCAGCCTGGAGCGCGAGGGCCTGAAGACCACCGCCCTGCACGGCGACAAGAGCCAGGACGAGCGCCTGAAAGCGCTGAACGCCTTCAAGGCCGGCGAGGTGGACCTGCTCGTGGCCACCGACGTGGCCGCGCGGGGGCTGGACATCAAGGACGTGCCGGCCGTCTTCAATTTCGACGTTCCGTTCAACGCCGAGGACTATGTGCACCGCATCGGCCGCACCGGCCGCGCGGGCGCCTCCGGCTTGGCGGTGACGCTGGTGTCCGGCAGTGACGCGCGCCTGATTGCCGACATCGAGAAGCTGCTGAAGGCCAAGATCGAGGTCGAGGCGCTCGAGTACGACGAAGACCGTCCGCGTGGTCGCATCAACACCGGCCGGCGCGCCTGGGGCGAAGACGACCCGCGCGACGTGCTCGACGCGCCACGCGAAAGCCGTGAACCCCGCGAGCGGCGCGAGCCCCGCGGCTACCGCCCGCCAGCGCCGCCGCGCGATCCGTTCTTCGACAAGCCCTACGAAGCGCCCGCCGCCGACGCGCCCCCGACGTGGGAAACCCCTGGCGGTGCGGCGCCGGTGCGCAGCACGGTATCGGCCAACATCAAGACCAAGCGCAAGGTTGCCGCCTTGTTCAAGACGACCGCCTGAGGCGAGGCCCCGTTCGGGGGTGATTCCAACGGGTCCCTTGCCTTGAAATCTGGAGAAAACAGCCTTTCTCCAGCGTCGGATGGTCGCAGTATGCTACAAAATAAATAGCTTTCCGGTCACTTGCCTTTTCCAGGCTTCAGCATCTGCGGGCATTTCACCTGGATGAGCTCGTGTCGGCCCGCGTCGTCCAGGCGCAGTGCGCTCAAGTGGCCGCCCCAGACGCAGCCGCCGTCCAGCGCATACACATCGTCGCGCCCCAACCAGCCCAGCGTGGACCAGTGCCCGAAGGCCACGGCGACATCGGCCGTGCGCCGACCCGGCACGTCGAACCAGGGCAGGTAACCCTCGGGCCCGCTGTCGGCGCCCTCCTTGAACGCGAACTCCATCACGCCCTGGGGTGAGCAGAAGCGCAGGCGTGTCAGGGCATTGACGACCACGCGCAGCCGGTCGTGGCCCGTCAGCCGCTCATCCCAGGCGGCCGGTTCGTCGCCATACATGTGGTGCATGAAGTCATGGTGGTCGGGGCCGGCCAGCACGGAGGACAGTTCGCCGGCAAGGGCCAGGGTGCGTTCGCAGGTCCACGCGGGCAACACGCCGGCATGCACCATGAGCACGCCGCGCTCATAGATCGCCATGTCGCGCTGGCGCACCCAAGCCACCAGTTCGTCGCGGTCGGGCGCGTCGAGGATGTCGCTGATGGTCTCCTTTTTCTTGTGCTTGCGCGCGCCGGCGGCCACCGCCAGCAGGTGCAGGTCGTGGTTGCCCAGCAGGCAGCGCGCGGAATTGCCATAGCGGATCAGTCGGCGCAGCACGCCGAGCGAATCGGGCCCGCGATTGACCAGGTCGCCGAGCATGAAGATCGTGTCGCGGCTGGGTGAGAATCCGAGCGTGTCGAGAAGGCGGTCGAGGGCGTCATCGCAGCCCTGTACGTCGCCGATACAGTAAAGTGCCATGGTGTTGATTTTCCACCGGCCACGGGCCGGTCATTCATGGATTTCCTGCTGATTGCGTTCCTGACCCTGCTCAACGGGCTGTTCGCCATGTCGGAACTGGCGCTGGCCTCAAGCCGCAAGGCCCGTCTGGCGGCCATGTCCGAGTCCGGCGACAAGGGGGCAACGGCGGCGCTCAAGCTGCTGGAGAACCCGACCCAGTTCCTGTCCAGCGTGCAGGTCGGGATCACGTCGATCGGCATGCTCAACGGCATCGTGGGCGAGGCGGCTTTCAGCGACGATCTGGCGCACTGGCTGCACGGCCTGGGCCTGGCCGATCGCGCCGCCGGCATCGTGGCAACCGCCACGGTCGTCACCTTTATCACCTTCATCACGATCATTTTTGGCGAACTGGTGCCCAAGCGCATCGGGCAGCTGTATCCGGAAACGGTGTCGCGCTGGGTCGCTCGGCCGATGCGGGGCATGGCAACGGCGGCCAAGCCGTTTGTGCATTTGTTGTCGATGACCACGCACGGTGTGCTCAAGCTGTTGCGTATCGACACCTCACGAACCCGGCCGGTGACCGAGGAAGAGATCAACGCCAGCCTGGAGGAAGGCGTCGATGCGGGGCTGATCGAAGAACATGAGCACCAGATGGTTCGCAACGTGTTTCATCTGGACGATCGGCTGCTGACCTCCCTTATGGTGCCGCGTGTGGACATCGACTGGCTCGACGCCGGCAGCACCGTGGCGCAAAGCCTGGACCAGGCCGGTCGCGGCGGCGAACACGGTACCCATTCGTGGTACCCGGTCTGCCGCGGGGGCCTCGAGGAGGTGGTCGGTCTGATCAGCGTGGCGCAGCTGCTGCGGCTGGGGCGGGAACACCCCGGACCGATCGAGGACCATGTCGTGCCGGCCACCTTCGTGCCAGAGACGCTCACGGGCATGTCCTTGCTCGAACAGTTGCGCGAGCGCTCGGGCCGCATGGTGTTCGTGGTGGACGAATATGGCGTGGTGCAGGGCTTGGTGACGCCGCGCGATCTGCTGGAGGCGATCACCGGGGAATTGCAGCCCGGCACCCAGCTAGATGCCTGGGCCACGCCGCGGGATGATGGCTCCTGGTTGCTGGACGGACTGATGCCGATCAATGAACTCAAGGCACGGCTGGATATTCGCGAATTGCCGGACGAGGAAAAGGGGCGTTTCAACACGCTTGCGGGTTTGCTGATGTCGGTATCCGGCCGTCTGCCTGCCGTGGGCGAACGAATCTCCTGTGCCCAGTGGATTTTCGAGGTGGTTGATCTGGATGGAAAGCGCATTGACAAGGTGTTGGCTCAACCGCAGATGCCGTCGGGCCTGTCGGTTGATTGAACGGTCGACCGGCCACTCCTGCTGCAATATGGATGTGTGGGTTTGGAATCTATTCGGATGGCAAGCGCCATAATCCGGCCCTATAATCCGGTTTCCGATTAATTCCAGTTCATGGAGCGAATATGTCCACCTATAAAGAACTTCTGCAGCAGCGTGAAGCGCTCGAGAGCAAAATCGCCGAAGCGCGGCAACGTGAAATCAGCCAGGCCGTGAGCCAGGCTCGCGCGTTGGTGGCCGAGTTCGGCCTGACGGCTCAGGACGTGTTTCCCACTGGCAAGGCCCGCGCTGCGACGTCCGGCAGCAAGGTGGCCGCCAAATACCGTGATCCCGCAACGGGCAAAACCTGGACCGGCCGTGGCAAGGCGCCAAAATGGATCGATGGTCAGGACCGGACCAAGTTTCTCATTGGCTGATCAGACGTCAGTTTTTCCGCGGTACGGATCCCGGTTATCCGGGTGCCGTGCCGATGAACCCCCGTTCTGCCTATAGGAATGGGGGTTTTTTTCAGGCTCGTTTTCTGGCGTTTCCGGTTTCAAGGCCATGCTTTTGCCCACCGAGGTTGAATGCAACGATTCAACCGTCGCATGTTTCCCCTCTGGTTTAGCCCCGCTGGTCCATGGAATATTCGGATATCTCCAAATAATCGCAATGGACAGTGTTCAGAACTCCGAGGTATGTCCGGATGGTTTGAAGGCCGGGAGCCTGAGACAACGCCATGAAACAGCAAGACTTTGTCCCGAACGCAGGTTGCTCCGGCCGTCGAGCGTTGACCCATGCGATCAACTGGGAACGCCACATCAACTACCACGGGTGATGGGCATCTCGACGTCGCGGTGCAACAGCATGTGCTTTGAGAATTCGAGCTTGGCCAGCGACGCCCGGTGCACCTCGTCCGGGCCGTCCGCCAGGCGCAGCGTGCGCTGGTGCGCATAGGCATAGGCAAGCGGGAAGTCGTCCGACACGCCGCCACCGCCGTGGGCCTGGATGGCCCAGTCGACGATCTGGCAGGCCATGTTCGGGGCGACGATCTTGATCATGGCAATTTCAGCCTTTGCCACTTTGTTGCCCACGGTGTCCATCATGTAGGCGGCCTTGAGCGTCAGCAGGCGGGCCTGCTCGATCATGCAGCGGGCCTCGGCCACCCGTTCCTGCCAGACGGATTGGCGAGCGATTTCCCGGCCGAAAGCGACCCGCGTATTGAGGCGTTTGCACATCAGCTCGAGCGCACGCTCGGCGCAGCCGATGGAGCGCATGCAGTGGTGGATACGGCCCGGACCGAGGCGCCCTTGGGCGATTTCGAATCCGCGCCCTTCGCCCAGCAGCAGATTCGTGACGGGAACCCGCACGTTCTCCAGCAGCACTTCCATGTGGCCGTGGGGCGCGTCGTCCCAGCCGAAGACGGTGAGGGGGCGAACCACCGTGATGCCCTTGGCGCTGGACGGCACGACGATCATGGATTGTTGTTCGTGGCGGCCTGCGTCGGGATTGGTCTTGCCCATGACGATATAGACCGCGCAACGCGGGTCGCCCGCGCCGGACGACCACCACTTGCGGCCGTTGATCACGTATTCGTTGCCATCGCGTTCGATCCGGCAGCGGATATTGGTGGCATCCGACGAAGCCACTTCCGGCTCGGTCATCAGGAAAGCCGAGCGGAATTCACCCTTGAGCAGCGGCTCGAGCCACTGGTCTTTCAGCGATTCGCTCGCATAGCGCTCCAGTGTTTCCATGTTCCCGGTATCGGGAGCCGAGCAGTTGAAGACTTCGGCGGCAAACGGCACACGTCCCATGATTTCGCACAGGGGCGCGTATTCCAGATTGGACAGACCTTCAGGGGCTCGCGGCGATTTTGGTAGGAAGAGATTCCAGAGGCCGGCGGCGCGTGCCTTGGGTTTCAGCTCCTCGATGAGGGTGGTCGGCACCCATGGATTGCCCTTCGCACGGTTTTCTGCGATCTCGCGGAAGAAGCGTGCTTCGTTAGGGTAAATGTATTCGTCCATGAACTTCAGCAGGCGGGCCTGCATGTCCTTGACTTTGGGGCTGTAGTCGAACTCCATCGCGATCTCCTGTGGCGGATAAAAAAGTGTCAGGCTCTCTGGGCAAACTTCCACGCCAGTTCGGCCATGGGCCGCGCGCCCTCGCCGGACTTGATGGCCTGGGCGCTGGAAGCGGTTCCGGCCTCCACGCGCTTCGCGATGCCTTGAAGAATGGCGGCAATGCGGAACATGTTGTAGGCCAGATAGAAGTTCCAGTCGGCCTTCAAGGCTTCGGGTGTGGTGAACCCCGTGCGATCGCAGTACAAGCGGATGTACTCGTCCTCGGTGGGGATGCCCAGGGCGGCGACGTCGAGCCCGCCGAGGCCTCGAAAGGCGCCCGGCGGAATATGCCAGGCCATGCAGTGATAGCTGAAATCTGCCAGGGGGTGCCCGAGCGTCGACAGCTCCCAATCCAGAACCGCCAGCACGCGTGGCTCGGTCGGGTGAAACATCAGGTTGTCCAGGCGGTAGTCGCCGTGCACGATGCTGACCAGGCTTTCGTCGCGCGCCTTTTCGGGGATGTGTGCCGGCAGCCACGCGATGAGCTGGTCCATCTCGGCAATGGGCTTGGTGATGGAGGCCATGTATTGCTTGCTCCAGCGGCCGATCTGCCGCTCGAAGTAGTTGCCGGGCTTGCCGTAGCCGGCAAGACCCTGCTCAGCGAAGTTCACTGTATGCAAGGCTGCTATGACGCGGTTCATCTCGTCGTAGATGGCATGGCGTTCGTCATTGCTCATGCCGGGAAGGGACTGGTCCCAAAGCACCCGACCTTGCACGAATTCCATGACGTAGAAGGCCCTTCCGATGACCGATTCATCTTCGCAGAGGACGTGCATGCGGGCCACGGGCACACCGGTCCCATGAAGGCCCTTCATGACCGCGAATTCACGCTCGACCGCATGGGCTGACGGAAGCAGCTTGGCGACCGGGCCGGGCTTGGCGCGCATGACGTAGCTTTGAGCAGGGGTGACGAGCTTGTAGGTCGGGTTGGACTGCCCTCCCTTGAAGATCTCGACCGTCAATGGTCCCGCAAAACCCGGCAGATTGTTTTCAAGCCAGGTGCTCAGGCGTCCGACGTCAAACGCATGGGCGCCGGTGACAGGCCGGGTACCAACAAAGTGAGAAAAATCGTTCATGGTCGCGCGATTGAAGGTAGGTGGACTTCTGACTGTCAGTTGTCGGATTCAACGATGCGCATCAAGGCTTCGCGATCCCGCACGACCAGGCCACCCGGCTCGATGCGGATGGCGTTTTCCCGTTCCATCGCCTTGAGCTCCTGATTGACCCGCTGGCGCGAAGCGCCCAGCAATTGCGCCAGCTCTTCCTGTGCCAGTTGAAGGCTGATCCGCACCTCGCGCCCATCCGACAGGCAGGGCACGCCGTAGCTTCGGACCAGGTGCAGCAATTGCTTGGCCAGCCGCGCCCGCAACGGCAATGTGTTGAGGTCTTCCACCAGGCCGTAGAGCTGCCGGATCCGGCGCGACTGCAGCCTTACGAGGGCTTCGTACAACTCGACATGCAACGCCAGGATCTTCTGGAAATCGGTACGGGCCACGCACAACAGCGTCGTCTCGCCATGGGCATAGGCATCGTGCGTTCGCCGGTCCCCGTCGAAGATGGCCACATCGCCGAACCAGATGCCCGGCTCGACATAGGTCAAGGTGATCTGCTTGCCGGAAATCGACGTCGAGCTGACGCGAACCGCGCCTCGCGCGCAGGCCGACCACTCCACGGGCGGATCGCCGCGCGCCACAATAAGCTCGCCGTCCTTGTAGCGTTTGACGTAGGCGCATCGGAGGATGTCGTGTCGCAGTGAGGGTGAGAGGGAGGAGAACCAGCGACCGGTGTTGATCGCCTCGCGTTCCTCGATAGTAAGAATGGGGTCGTCCATGGCCTGTCTTTTGCGTGACTGAAATCTGGCTGATTGTCGCGTCAGGGACGCGCTGTGGGCCTCAGGGTTGTCACCTGAGTGTCCTGGGTGAGGCGGCGCGGGGTGCGCAACTACTCGAAGCGGGGCGTCTTCTTTTCTAGAAAGGCCGAAATGCCGATGCCCGCATTGGCATGGTGCAGGTTGCGCACGAATTGTTCTCGCTCCGCTGCGAGCTGCTGCGAAAGGCTCGCGCCGCCGGCCTCGTTGACCAGCTCCTTGATGCTCGCCAACGCGTTTGGCGCCCGCTCGTTGAGCTTCCCAGCCAGTTCAAGTGCCGCTTGCAGGGCATGACCCGGGTCGGTGATCCGATTGACGAGGCCCAACTGATGCAGGCGCTCGGCGCCGATGCGCTCGCCGCACATCAGCAACTCGTTGACCAGGGGCCGCGGCAGGGCTTTGGACAGGCTCCAGCTGCCACCGCCGTCGGGCGACAGGGCGATATTGCTGTAGGCCATGACGAACACGGCATTGGTTGCCGCGATGATGAAGTCGCAGGCGAGAGCAAGGGAAAAGCCGGCCCCCGCCGCTGGCCCTTCGACGGCTGCGATCACGGGTTTGGGAAAGGTGCGGATCGCCTCGATCCAGTTGTGCAGACCTTCGATGCTGCGGGCCTGAATCTCGGGGGGCTGTTGCCGGTTGGCCTGCAGGCGCTGCAGGTTGCCACCGGCGCTGAATACCGCGCCTTCGCCCGCAATCACCACGCTGCGCACCTCGGCGCTGGATTCCGCCGCATTCAGCGCCTCGACGCCTGCGGCATAGATCTCCGGCCCCAGCGCGTTGCGGTGCTCGGGATTGCTGATGGTCAACACCATCGTCAAGCCTTCGCTTGTGCTTTGCAGTTCTGCGGCCATGGCCTCTATTCCTCGGTGTGCAGCAGGCTCAGGCCGATCGCACCACGGCGGCGCAGCCAGGGGCTTGGGCGGTAGCGAGGATCCCCGTAGACGGTCTGCATGTTGAAAAGCACTTCCAGAATGTTGGTCGGGCCGTACCGGTCCCCCATCGCCAGGGGACCCAGCGGATAACCCAGCCCAAGCGTGACAGCGGTCTCCAGATCCTGCGGGCTGCAGATCCGCTGCTGACAGATATCGGTTGCGATATTGACGATGGTGGACACCACACGCTGGGTCACAAAGCCACCGCTGTCCCGAATCACGCTGACCGCCTTGCCGTCGCGCGCGAACAAGGCATGTGCCGCATCGCGCATGTCGACACGCGTGGCGGGATTGGTGGCCAGCACACGTCGCTTGGTCGCCGCATCATCGATCAGAAGGTCAATTCCCACGGTACGCGCGGGATCGAGGCGCTCCACCACAGCGACAGTGGTCACGTCGAAGCCCAGCGGCGCCACCACGGTCAAGGCCGCCGGAGAAGGCGACGAACCGGTTTCGATGCGGGCGTCAAGGTCCTTCAGCAGTTGCAGCAACTCGGCGCGCCGGGATGCGCGGGGTGAAACCCACACCGGCGGCATCTCGGCGATCAGCGGAGCGGCAGGCTCCGGCGCCACTTGGGGCACCCCATTTTCATACCGATAAAACCCCTCGCCAACCTTCTTCCCGACGACGCCGCCGGCCAGTCGCTGCGCCGTGATCACACTGGGGCGATAGCGCGGTTCTTCGTAGTACTGGTGATAGATCGACTCCATGACCGGGTGCGACACGTCCAGCGCCGTCAGATCCATCAGCTCAAAGGGGCCGAGCCTGAACCCGGCCTGATCCTTCAGGATCCGGTCGATCGTTGCGAAATCAGCGACGCCCTCGCTGACGATGCGCAGCGCCTCGGTCCCATAGCCGCGTCCGGCATGGTTGACGATGAACCCGGGTGTGTCCTGGGCTTGCACGGGTGTGTGACCCATCTGGCGGGCGAAGCGGGTGAGTGCGTCGCAGACAGACGGATCGGTTTTCAGCCCGGCGATCACCTCGACAACTTTCATCAAGGGCACCGGGTTGAAGAAATGGAATCCGGCAAATCGCTGTGGATACTTAAGATCAGCAGCAATGGCGGTCACGGAAAGGGAGGATGTATTGGTTGCCAGGACGGCCTGCGAACCGACGATCGCCTCCAGCTCGGCGAAGAGGCCCTTTTTGATATCGATCCGTTCAACAATCGCTTCCACGACCAGGCTGCAATCCGATAGTTCAGACAGGGCATTGGCGCCGATCAGGCGGGACTTGTTTTCCGCAAGTGCCTCCATGGTCATTCGGCCTTTTTCCTGCAACCGGCTCCATTGGCCGGAAATGGCCTGGACCGCTTCGACCACGGCCTCTGAGCGGGTATCGAACAATTTGACGACGCTTCCCGCCTGGGCCGCGATCTGGGCGATGCCGCGGCCCATGGCGCCTGCGCCAATGATGCCGACGACCGGAAAGGTGACTTGTTGCATGACGGGATTATGGTGCTTGTCGGGAACGGCTGGACCAAGTCAGGGGCACGAGACCTGCTGAAACCAATGCAGTCGCGGATTTTTGCTCCACTCTATTCCCAACGCCGCCAGAACCCTGCCGATTGGCGGGCACCGCTCTCGCTCAACGCCTGAATAAGGAGTGATTTTCCCCTTCACGGAGCCTGCGGTGTCTCGAAATACCCGTCAGAAACGCACCTCGTCGCTCAATCACCGACATGTCCTCCACCGTTGAAATCGTCGCAGCCCATAATGGGTCGGGTCGCCGTCCTCTTTCCCAAGGAGCCCTCCCGCCATGCCCACCCCCACCCGCTACCCCCACCTCTTCTCCCCCCTCGACCTCGGCTTCACTCGCCTGAAGAACCGGGTGCTGATGGGCTCGATGCACACGGGGCTGGAGGAGGCGGAGGACGGCTTTCCGCGCATGGCGGCCTACTATGCGGAGCGGGTGCGCGGCGGGGTGGGGATGATCATCACCGGGGGCATTCCGCCCAACGAGGAGGGCGGCTTTGGCGCCAAGCTGTCCACGCCCGAAGTGGCCGATCAGCACCGGCTGATCACCGGCGCGGTCCACGCGGCCGATGCGGACGTGAAGATCTGCATGCAGATCCTGCACATGGGCGCGCTGGCGCCCAATCCGGCGTGCGTGGCGCCCTCGGCCGTCAAGTCGCGCATCGCGCCCTTCACGCCGCAGGCGCTGGACGAGGCCGGCATCGAAAAGCAGCTGGCCGACTTTGCCCACTGCGCCGCGCTCGCCCGCGAGGCGGGGTATGACGGGGTGGAGATCATCGGCTCGGCGGGCTATCTGCTGTCCACTTTTCTGGTGCAGAAGACCAACCAGCGCGCCGATGCCTGGGGTGGCCCGTTCGAGAGCCGCATGCGTTTCCCGGTGGAGGTGGTGCGCCGGGTGCGCGCGGCCGTGGGGCCGGATTTCATCCTGATCTTCCGGATTTCCGCGATGGACATGCTCGAAGGCGGGCTGGCCTGGGACGAGATCGTGTCGCTGGCGCGCGCGGTGGAAGCCGCCGGCGCCAGCATCCTGAGCACGCACTTCTGCTGGCACGAGGCCCCCGTGCCCACCATCGCCACCATGGTGCCGCGCGCGGCGTTTGCGTCGGTCACCGGGCGGCTGCGCCAGGTGGTGAGCGTGCCACTGATCACCAGCAACCGCATCAACATGCCCGAGGTAGCCGAATCCGTGCTGGCGCGCGGCGATGCGGACCTGGTGTCGATGGCGCGGCCCATGCTGGCCGACCCCGAATGGGTGAACAAGGCGCGCGAAGGTCGCGAGGATGAGATCAACACCTGCATCGCCTGCAACCAGGCCTGCCTGGACCACACCTTTGGCGGCTACAAGCAAGTGAGCTGCCTGGTGAACCCGCGCGCCTGCAACGAGACACTGCTGAACTACGGGTCGACCCCGGCGCGCAAGCGGCTGGCCGTGGTGGGCGCCGGCCCGGCCGGCCTGGCCTATGCGACGGTGGCGGCGCAGCGCGGGCACGCGGTAACGCTGTTCGACAGCGCGGCTGAGATCGGCGGGCAGTTCAACCTGGCCAAGCGCATCCCCGGCAAGGAAGAGTTTTTCGAGACGCTGCGCTACTACCGCCGGATGATCGACGTGCACGGCATCGAGCTGCGCCTCGGCACTCGGGTGGACGCAGCGGCGCTGCAGGCCGGCGGCTTTGACGAGGTGATCGTGGCCACCGGTATTGCGCCGCGCCGGCCCGATATCGAGGGGATCGGGCACCCCAAGGTGGTGAGCTACATCGACGTGATCCTGGGTCGCCAGCCGGTGGGCCAGCGCGTGGCGATCATGGGGGCGGGCGGCATAGGCTTCGACGTGGCGGAACTCATCACGCACGCCGGGCCGTCGGGCGCGACCGACATCGACGTGTTTGCGCGCGAGTGGGGCATCGACTTTGCCAACCACCCGCGCGGCGGCGTGACCGGCGTGCTGCCGCAGGTGGCCTCCAGCGGGCGCAGCGTGACGCTGCTGCAGCGCAAGCTAGAGCCGGTCGGCAAGACCCTGGGCCGCACCACCGGCTGGACGCACCGCGCCACGCTGGCGCGCCGGGGTGTGCGCATGGTCAATGGCGTGGAATACCTGAAGGTGGACGACGCCGGGCTGCACGTGCGCGTGTTTGGTGAGCCGCAGCTGCTGGAAGTGGACACGTTGATCGTCTGCGCCGGCCAGTTGCCGCTGCGCACGCTCTACGACGACTTGGTTGCCGCCGGTGTGAAGGCCACGCTGGTGGGCGGCGCCTTCGAGGCGTCGGAGCTGGACGCCAAGCGCGCCATCGACCAGGCCAGCCGGCTGGCGGCGGTGGTGTGAAAAGGGCGAATCCGGAGATATTTCAAGCTTTTTTGGCGCTATCCCATGGCCCCCTCAAATTCCAAGTGCAACACCCCATTTCAGAACTGGAGGTTCAGCATGAAGGAAGATCGGAAAT
>NZ_JAKJEW010000110.1:0-775 GCF_022705245.1 Candidatus Skiveiella danica
CAAGCAAGAAACTGGCGAATCGCAGTCTGTAAGTCCTTGAGTCGACTTGCGTCTCCGGCCAAAAACACCAGGGTGTTTTTGTACGAGCGGGGGCTGCTGCCGCGACTGTCCAGGATAGCCTGCGCCTCTTTCCGCGCGGCACTGTCCGCTTGGCCCTTGCTGTGCGGATGCTCCGGACCGAGAACCACCAGCCGCGCCTCGTGCTCGTCCGGGATGTCGCTGCTGCTCAGACAGGCATGCACGCGGTGAAAATCGCCACGGCTGCGCGCCTCGTCCCTCAGCCGGCGTACGATCTCGTCCATGACATCGTGTTCGTGGAGCTGGTTCGCACGGTCCTCCGCAAGACGCGTGACCGTGGGCTGGGTCGAGTACCAATAGCGGCTGCCGTCCACATACAAATAGGTCGCCCGATCCGTAAGTCGGCGGATGGCGTCGCCGAAGGTGGCCACGGTTTCGCCGGGTTGAACGCAACCCAACTTCACCTGGCGGTCGTCGATACCCCGGTTGGCGGCCCGTTGGGTCGGGGCCGAACCGACATAGATGGTGCGCGCCACGCGGCGGCAAGCGGAGTAGCGGCCCAAGTTCGGCGCGTCCCGGTCGAGCCTGAGCGGCAGGGAATGCTCCCCGTCCACATCCTTGGCGATGACAGGGGTCCACTGGTCGTCGAGGTAGCGGGTCAACTCGAACTGCACCGCGGAGTCGTCGATGGGGATGGTGGCGGGCATGATCAGCAGGTTGCCGTCCTGTCTTTCCCATAGGGAATGGATCACCGCCG
>NZ_JAKJEW010000111.1:0-772 GCF_022705245.1 Candidatus Skiveiella danica
TCATCGAACAATCGGTGTTCTCGCTGATCAGCCAGATCACGACCACGACCACGGGCGCGGGCGATGGCCGCCAGCAGGTGGCCCGCATCGTGGCGATGCTGCTTCAGTTCGGCGAGAAGAATCCCGGCATGGCCCGTGTCATGGTGGGCGATGCCCTGGTGTTCGAGAACGAGCGGCTGCAGCAGCGCATGAACCTGTTTTTCGACAAGATCGAGTCGGTCTTGCGCCAGTCTTTGCGCGACGGTGCCCTTGGCGAGGGCTCCAGCACACCGGGCCTGGATGCCCAGGTGCAGGCGGTGGGGCAGTTGCAGCGTTTCACGCGTTCGGGATTTCGGCGCGTGCCGACCGACAAGCTTGACGCTTGTTTGTCCCGAATGCTGTTCATCGCTTAGCGCCCGTCATTCCTCTAGGTTTCGGCCGCTCCTCGAGCCAGAGGGCTCCCCGTTGTCCTGGACGACAAGGGTTTACCCCGACACCAACTAGATTTCAGTCTCTAGAACACCCCTGCGGGGTGGCGGGATTCCAGAATTCCTGCAAAATAGCACGATCGTTCGTTTTATTTTGTTTGGAATCCATGTCCGTTACCCAACCCGTCAGCAAAGCCGCCGCGCCGCGCAGCAAGGACGTCGTCCGCGACGGCGGCCGGGAGGGCCGTGCGCTGCTCAAGGGTCAGCAGACCAAGGCGGCCATCGTCGACGCCGCACTGAGCCTGGCCACGCAGATCGGGCTGGAGGGCTTGAGCATCGGCGCGCTGGCCGAGGTCACGGGGATG
>NZ_JAKJEW010000112.1:0-439 GCF_022705245.1 Candidatus Skiveiella danica
CCACACCATGTCGACTCGCTATCTCAAGGAGATGGAGAAAGCTGAAGTCAGGCTCAATCTCGACGGAACGCCAGCCGGAGAAGTGACGGCGGAAGCGCGCAGCCATTCAGGCGAACTTTTGCGCGAACGTTTCAAGAAAAAGGCCGAGCAACGCAAGGCCGAAGAAGCCGCCGCCAAGGCAGAGGCCCGTCGAGTGGAAAAACTGGGCCAGCTGGCCGAGAAATTCGGCCGCAAGAGCAATTAGTCGCGCTTCCCTGGCGCTTCCCAGTCGTATCAAAAACGAAAAAGGCCTGCGCTATGGCGCAGGCCTTTGAATTTCTGGTGGGGCGCGACAGATTCGAACTGTCGACCTACGGATTAAGAGTCCGCTGCTCTACCAACTGAGCTAGCGCCCCAGATTTTCCCTAAAGACTGGTGGGTCGGCCGAGATTCGAACTCG
>NZ_JAKJEW010000112.1:516-756 GCF_022705245.1 Candidatus Skiveiella danica
ACGGCTGTCAACGAATCGGGCGCCAAAACGGGGCGAAATGGCCGGTATCGGGCAGGCCCGCTGATTGTGAGGTGGAGAAGTCGCCCGAATGTCATCTAGAATGAGCCTTGTTTGGCGATGCTGGTACGGATTTCGACGTGTTCCCCTTTCGACGGAGTGATATATGAACAGAGAAGATGTTTCACGGTTTCAGGATCTTGTCCTGACAACGGCAACCGATCTTGGCCTCAAGATTCTGGC
>NZ_JAKJEW010000113.1:0-281 GCF_022705245.1 Candidatus Skiveiella danica
ATCCGGGGAATGGCATCGTCCACCAGGCAGGCCAGGTCGAGGTTCTTCTGGGCGGCCCGGGGAGCCAGCAGCTTTATGACCTCCTCCAGGCAGGTGCGCAGCTCGAAGGGGCGGTATTCCAGTTCGAGCTTGCCCGACTCGATCTTGGAGAAATCCAGGATGTCGTTGATAATCGTCAGCAGCGCCTCGGCGCTGTTGCGGGTGGCTTCGACGTATTCGCGCTGCTCGTCGGTTAGCTCGGTGTCCAGCAACAGGCCGGTCATCCCAATGATGCCGTTCAT
>NZ_JAKJEW010000113.1:291-726 GCF_022705245.1 Candidatus Skiveiella danica
GGGGTGCGGATTTCGTGGCTCATGTTCGCCAGGAACTGGGACTTGGCCGCCGTGGCGTCCTCGAGCTGGTGGTTGAGGGAAATGAGCGCGGCGTTGCTGGCGATGAGCTGCTGCTGGCTCTCGCGCAGGGCCCGGTAGGCTGCGTCGCGCTGCGACAGGTTGAGGCAGGCCTGCGCGTGGTGCCGAATGCGGGCCGCCAGCTCAATCTTATCGGGCAGCTTTACGAGGTAATCGTTGGCACCGAGGGCAAAGGCCCGGCCTTTGACCTGCGGATCCTCGTTGGTGGAAAGGACAATGATGGAAGTGTCCCGGGTGGCCGGGTTGGCGCGGAGTTGCTCCACCAGCGCCAGGCCGTCCGCGCCCGGCATTACCAAGTCTTGGAGGATCACGCAGGGCTTGATCCGGCTGGCCATCGCGAGGGCTTCGCGGGCATCG
>NZ_JAKJEW010000114.1:0-253 GCF_022705245.1 Candidatus Skiveiella danica
TATGCAGTTGATTGGTGTATGGATAGCATCGCTGCATGTTTTCACGCCCCGCCATGACGACCACGCCCACCCCCCTGGCCACAAACGCGTTGCCGCCCGCGCCACCCGACCCCGCCGCCCTGCGCCAGAGTGCACGCTTTTGGGACAAGATGGCGCGCAAGTACGCCGCCCACGCCATTGCCGACGAGGCCGGTTACGAGGCCAGCCTGCGCCGCACCAGTGAGCTGCTCACCGAGTCAGACCAGGTGCTGGA
>NZ_JAKJEW010000114.1:331-713 GCF_022705245.1 Candidatus Skiveiella danica
TGCCCAGGAAAAGCTCGCGGCCACCCCGGTGGCGCAACTGGACTTTGCGGTGCTGGACGCTGCAGGCGCCGCCCGGCAAGCACCCCAGGCCTACGACGTGGTGCTGGCCTTCAACGTGCTGCACCTGCTGCCCGACCTGGACGGCGGGCTGGACGCCGTGTGGCAGGCGCTGCGGCCTGGCGGGTTCTTTATCTCCAAAACGCCGTGCGTGGCGGAGATGAACCCGCTGATCTCCTGGGTGGCGCTACCGCTGGCGCGCGCCCTGGGCTTGGCACCACCCGTGCACTGCTTCCAAGGGCCGGCGCTGGAGGCCGCCATTGCGCGCCATGGCTTCGAGGTGCTGGCCGTGGAGCGCCACGCCACCAAGGGCCGCGATGTGCGC
>NZ_JAKJEW010000115.1:0-710 GCF_022705245.1 Candidatus Skiveiella danica
TCAGGTACTCCAGGGGCATCCCTGGCAGGGAAGCCTTCTGCCGTAGCTCCAGCTCAGTCTCGGCCGTAGCCAGGTCAGCCTCAGTCAGGCGGCGTGCCGCCCACCAGGCTCCAAGCGAGTTGTCCAGAAGGAAGCTCACCATGTATGGCTCTGTGAAAAGCTGGGTGACTGCAGGGAGCTCCCTGGCCCCGATCTTCACCTCGCTCTTGTTGATCTCGTCCTTACGCTTCGCCTGCCAGAACTGGTACACCCATCCCAGTGAGTCGGAGGCTGTGAACACATCCACTGGCAGGTCGGCAAGCAGCTTCTCCAGCCTCTGCTGGTGCTCGGGAGGCAGCTCGACCAGGAAGACAGGCGAGTCGGGCCTGAAGATCTGCGGCAGCATTTTCGAGGCGAAGCGTGCGGCTAGCTCCCAGCCGTCCCGGGCTCCTTCCCCCGCTGCCAACTCCTGGCATTCCTCCAAGGTAACAGGGATTGGGACTCCATGCCCCGTATGCATGAGCAGGTTGTTCTCGGCAAGGAAACGGGCGAAAAGCATCCTGTGCCAGTGCTCGTAGGCTACTTCTTCCAGCAGGCGATCAAGCTCCTGCACTGCCGTTGTGCCATCCCGCAGGTCGCCGAGCTGCCTCCCGTGGATGCGCAGCTTGCGGCGAAGCTCTTTCTGTTCCGGCGTGAGGTGGGCCGGTGGGTTGGCTTCTCCTACGCCGAGC
>NZ_JAKJEW010000116.1:0-708 GCF_022705245.1 Candidatus Skiveiella danica
CAGCACCGCCAGCGGCAGATAGAAAGCCCAGCCCAACAGCGATCCGGTCGATGTCTGGCGCAGTGCGGTAGACAGGTTGTAGTACTCCGACGAGTGGTGCACCACATGCGAGGCCCACATGACATTGACCTCGTGGCCCATGCGGTGCGCCCAGTAGTAACACAGGTCGTACAGCACCAGGGCCAGAATCCACAGCGGAATACTGCTCATGGACCATTCGGTAAAGCGGTAGGCCTCATACACCGCGATGTAGATGCCCAGCGTGGCGATCTTGGTGAAGGCGTTGGTCACCTGGCTCAACAGGCCATGGTGCAGGCTGGTGATGGCGTCGGGAATGTCGTAGACCGCTACACCGCGCCGCCGGGCCACCCAGGCCTCGAGCAGGATGGTGAGCATGAATACGGGTATGGCGTAAACAATGGGATTCATGGTTTTGTCTCTCTCGTTATGCAGCGCCTCTGTATCGGGTACCGTCATCGTTGAAAGTATACACTGCAGCCCATGCAAAGTTTTGATGTTGTGATCGTGGGTGCCGGTGCGGCCGGCCTGTTTTGTGCCGGGGTAGCGGGCCAATTGGGTTTGAAGGTTTTGGTGCTGGACCACAGCGAAAAGGTGGCCGAAAAAATCCGCATCTCGGGCGGTGGCCGTGCCAACTTCACCAACATGGACGTCACGGCGGCCAATTTCCTCAGCGACAACCCGCGTTTT
>NZ_JAKJEW010000117.1:0-314 GCF_022705245.1 Candidatus Skiveiella danica
CAGGGCGTGCTCGGGCGGGGACATGTACAGCCCCACGATGTCTTCGAGCTTCTCGACGAACTTCGGGTCGCGCGAGACCTTGAAGCCACGCACCAAGTGCGGCTTGAGCCCATTGGCCTGCCAATGACGCATCACCGTGCTGGGGCTGACCTGCAGCACCGCAGCCATCTTGCGCGTGCTCCAGTGCGTGGCGGCCTCGGGCTGGCTTTGCGTGGTCAGCTCCACCAGCTTGGCCACGTCCACCTTGACCGGCGGGGCGCCGCGCGGCAGGTCCCGCTTGATGCCCTGCACACCGGACTGCAGGAAGCGTTCAC
>NZ_JAKJEW010000117.1:405-707 GCF_022705245.1 Candidatus Skiveiella danica
CGCGGCCAGCAAAACAATGCGCGCACGCTCGGCCAGTCGAACGCTGGTCGCCTTCGAATGCGCCAGCCGGATCAACTCAGCCTCCTCCTCTTGACTCAACTCGATCGCAGGGGCAACTCGCACTTCCTGGCTCCAACTCTGTCCGTAGTAGACCATTGGAGTCGTGTTGTTCAATTAAGTTGCTTCAACAATCAAACACTACACTAGACTGTCCTCATGCCGTACCTGCTCATGTCACGCGCAGGGGCCCCTTGATGGAACACTCCCGAGTCATCACCCCGGCCTGGCCGGGCCTGCACCTC
>NZ_JAKJEW010000118.1:0-691 GCF_022705245.1 Candidatus Skiveiella danica
CGGCCCACCCTCGACCACCACGAGGCGGCTTTCCCTGATCAGCCCGGGGATGCGCTTCCCCGACGCGGCGAAGGGGACGATCCGGTCGGCATCGCCGTGGATCACGAGGACCGGCACGTCGATGCTCCGAAGGTCGCCCCGGAAGTCGGTCAGCCACGCGGAGACGCTGTCAAGCGTGCCCCGCGGCGAGGCGGTGGCTGCGATGTTCCAGTTGAAGCGAACGGCCTCGTCGCTGATACGGTCGCCCCCGAGGACGTCGACGTTGATCCCGTCAAAGACACTGCCGTCCACGCCTTCGGGGTTTTCGGCTGTCTTCAAGAGGAACGGGGGGATCGCGGATATGAAGACGGCCGAATCCACGCGGTCGCTCCCATGAGTGCCGAGATAGCGGGCGACCTCGCCGCCGCCCATCGAGAACCCGACAAGCGTTGCACCCGTGAGGTCGAGTTCCGTCATGAGTTTGTGCAGGTCTTCTGCCAGGGTATCGTAGTCGTAGCCGAATGCCGGTTTAGCAGAGTTGCCAAACCCCCTGCGGTCGTAGGCGACGACGCGGTAGCCCGCATCGATCAGTGCCGGCACCTGCTTCTCCCAGGACTTACTCGAGAGCGGCCAGCCGTGGATCATGACGACCGGTCTCCCTGCGCCATGGTCCTCGTAGTAGAGGTCGATGTTACCCGAATTTTCTTTACCA
>NZ_JAKJEW010000119.1:0-299 GCF_022705245.1 Candidatus Skiveiella danica
CGCGCACTTCTGACCGGGTTGAAAGAGATTTTGGCGGCCGATTTTGCCAACATGTCCAGCCTTTTTGATCGGCTGACGCACCAGGCCGCGAACGCGGCCAGCGAAGGCTGAAGCCGTTTCGCCACGCCTAGCCCGAGGCTGATCCCCGAGGGCGAAAAGCCGGACACCTTCACCGGCCTGGCGCTGGCACCCAATGAAGGCCGCACCTGAAGGGGTGGCAATGACCAAGTTAGAGCTCGACTTTGCGACGATCGAGCGACTGGCCGAACTGGCCGAAGATGCCGGACTCGAAGCAACCG
>NZ_JAKJEW010000119.1:368-680 GCF_022705245.1 Candidatus Skiveiella danica
TTACGAGACTTTGAATTGCATGGAAAGCAGCTCTTAAAGACGCCCGTAGAGCGAAGGAAGGGGATCGAGGAAGTCGAACGGTTGTCTATTGCACTTCACCAGGCGCTTCGCACACTGGAGCAGCCCGACCTGGAGGAGCTCGAGTGGCACATGCCTGATGACGATTTGCAGACCAGGGCCTGCATTGAGTGTGAAGGAAGTTCTTTCAGTTCGGTCTTTGGGTTCGCAATTGACGATGCGCTTGTCAGGGCCGCCATGCCTGAACTTCCGGCCGGGAAAATCACGTTCCGAACGGTTTACGCGCAATACCGG
>NZ_JAKJEW010000011.1:0-313 GCF_022705245.1 Candidatus Skiveiella danica
GCGCAGCATCTCTTCCTTGGGCTCGCCCACACTCACGCCGCCCACCGCGTAGCCGGGGAAGTTCATCTCGACCAGCGCGTCCAGCGATTCCTGGCGCAGGGGCTCGAACATGCCGCCCTGCACGATGCCGAACAGCGCGTTGGGGTTCTCCAGCCGGGCGAACTCGGCCTGGCAGCGTTGCGCCCAGCGGCGCGAGAGCTCCATCGAGCTGCGCGCCTCGCGCTCGGTGGTGAGCTGGCCCTTGGTCTCGTAGGGCGTGCATTCGTCGAACTGCATGACGATGTCGCTGTTCAGCACGGTCTGGATCTGCATC